>NZ_RZSC01000256.1:0-7704 GCF_003998155.1 Mesorhizobium sp. M1E.F.Ca.ET.063.01.1.1 | reverse complement strand
GACGGCGAGGCCCGCCGCACGGGCCCGGCGCAAATTCTCAGCAAAGGTATCATCGACATAGCCGCCACCTTCCGTCGCCTTGATGATGGCGAAGGCGACATCGTCGGCCGCGACGCGCGGCCAGTCGATCCCGCCCTGGTGATGCGAGACGTCGATGCCCCTTATGGGGAATTCGCCACGATCCGGTGGGAAAGCACGGGGCCGGAAAAAGCCTTCTGCCCAGATGGCAAGCGCCAGAAAGACGAAAGCCAGGGCCAGGACGATCAAGCTGTTCCTCAAGCCTTGGCTCCCTGCCCGCCATTGCGGCCGTCTTATCCGCGCTCCTTGAGGAGCCGCCCCTTCTCGCGCGCCCAGTCGCGCTGCCTCTCTGTCTCGCGCTTGTCGTGCAGCTTCTTGCCGCGCGCGATCGCAAGCAACAGCTTGGCGCGGCCGCGATCGTTGAAATAGATTTTCAGCGGCACCAGCGTCATGCCCTCGCGCTCGACGCTCTGCGAGAGCTTCGCCATCTCGCGCTTGCTGACAAGCAGTTTGCGACGCCGGCGCGGCTCATGGTTGAAGCGGTTGGCCTGCAGATATTCCGGCAAATAGGAATTGATCAGCCAGATCTCGCCGCCTTCGGCCGAGGCATAGCTTTCCTGGATGTTGGCCTGGCCCTGGCGCAGCGACTTGACCTCGGTACCGGTCAGCACCAGGCCGGTCTCGATCGTGTCGAGCACCTCGTAGGAAAAGCGCGCCTTGCGGTTTTCGGCGACCGTCCTGTTGTTGGGGTCGGCTTTCTTGACTTGATTCATAATGCGGAGAGGTGGCGCCTCATCCCTAATTTATCAAGCCGGCGTGCTTCATCGCCTGATCGATCTTTTCGGCGGTTGACGCCTCGATCGTCACGAGCGGTAAGCGCACCACGTTCTCGACCTTGCCCAGCTTCGACAGCGCGTATTTGGCGCCGCACAGGCCAGGTTCCGTGAAGATCGCCTTGTGCAGCGGCAGCAAGCGATCCTGCAGGTCGAGCGCCTTGGCGCTGTCGCCCGAAAGGGTTGCCTCCTGGAATTCCGCGCAGAGCCTGGGCGCGACATTCGAGGTCACCGAGATGCAGCCGACGCCGCCATGCGCGTTGAAGCCGAGCGCCGAGGCATCCTCGCCGGAGAGCTGGATGAAATCCTTGCCGCAGGTCAAGCGCTGCTCCGAGACCCGCTCGACCTTGCCGGTCGCATCCTTGACGCCGACGATGTTCTTGAAGTCGTGGGCCAGCCTGCCCATCGTATCGGGCATCATGTCGATCACCGAACGCGGCGGGATGTTGTAGATGATGATCGGCAGCTTGGTCGCTCTGGCGACGGCGGCAAAGTGCTCGTAGAGGCCGCGCTGCGTCGGCTTGTTGTAATAAGGCGTGACCACAAGCGCTGCATCCGCGCCTGCCTTTTCGGCAAATTGAACCAGGCCGACGGCTTCCTCGGTGTTGTTGGAGCCGGCCCCGGCGACGACCGGAACACGGCCCTTGGCCGCTTCGATGCAGACCTTCACGACATTGCGGTGCTCGTCATGCGACAGCGTCGGCGACTCGCCGGTGGTGCCGACCGGGACCAGGCCCTTGGTGCCCTCGGCGATCTGCCAGTCGATGAAAACGCGAAAGGCTTTCTCGTCGAAACGCCCGCTCTTTTCGAACGGTGTGACGAGCGCGGTCAGCGAGCCTCTCAGCATGTCGTCCAAACTCCTTTGGGACTTTTCGGGTTTTGTTTGCGCGCCTTCTAACCGAAAGCGGAGCCGCGCACCATAGTCTCGACATGGTTCAGCGGCAAGCATCGCCATAGTACCAGCAGGGGCAATTCGAACGGCCTCGATAACCTTTTGTTCACGAGCCTTTCACAACCTGAGTTTAGGCTTGGGATTGGGTCTTCAGGGTCCCTGCCTGCTGGCAATGTGCTAGGATAAAAAATGCCGACGAGGCGACCCCATCTCTTCGCGCTCCTCAGCGCGGTGGTCGCGCTGATGCCTGGGATGGCGATCGGCGGCAGCGCTGACGTGCGCGTGACAGCGGCTATCCCCGCGCCTGGCGCGCCGCAGGCTCTGGGCGAGGCGCAGCCGTCTCAATCTTCGGCAGGCATCGCGCAACTCAAGGGCGGGCTCGACGCGCTGGCCGCCAACGACATAGCCGGTGCGCGCAATGCGCGCGATATGCTGCCCGCCACATCGCTCGACCGGCACATCCTGGCCTGGGCGATCGCGCTCTATGGCGGCGACCAGGTGCCGAGCGGCGAGATCGCCGATGCGGCCAAGATGCTGCCCGGATGGCCGGGCATGATCGCGCTGCGCAAGAACAGCGAGCGCGCGCTCTATCGCGAGAATCCCCCGCCGCAAGTGGTGGTGCAGGCCTTCGGCCGCAGCCAGCCGCTGACGCCGGAGGGCGTGATCGTCCTCGCCCGCTCGCAGGTGGCGCTCCGTAACCAGCCGGCTGCGCGGGCGGTGCTGGTGCCGTTCTGGCGCAGCGAGAAGCTGGAAGAGAAGGACGAGACGGCCATCATCAAGGAGTTCGGCGCGCTGATCCCAGCAGCCGACCATCGCTTTCGCATGGAGCGCATGTTCTACGCCGACCGGCCGTCCTCGGCGCTGCGGATCGCCGGCCTTGCGGGCGCGCAGCAACTGGCGGATGCCTGGGCCGCGGCCGACAAAGGCGACAAGAACGCGGCGAAGCTGCTGAAGGCCGTGCCCGCGGCGCAGCGTTCTGCCGGCTATTTCTTCGCCGAGGCCGAATATCTGCGCAAGCAGCAGAAATTCGGCGATGCCGCGGCGATCGTGATGAAAGCGCCGACCGACCGCGATTCGCTGGTCGATCCCGAAGCCTGGTGGGTGGAACGCCGCGTTCTGTCGCGCGAACTGGTCGACCAGGGCGACATGAAGACCGCCTATAGAATTGTTTCCATGCATGCGGCCGAGAGCCCGGGCAGCGCCGCCGAAGCCGAGTTCCATGCCGGCTGGTACGCATTGCGCGGTCTCAACGATCCGGCGGGCGCTGCCGCGCATTTTTCGCGCATCGCCGACCTCGCCCAGGGCCCGGTGTCGTTGTCGCGCGCCTATTACTGGCTCGGCCGCGCCGCGGAGGTCGGCGGTCCAGGCAGCGCGAAGGACTACTTCACCCGCGCGGCAGCCTATGGCACGACCTTCTATGGCCAGCTCGCCGGCGAACGCGTGGGCCTCAGGACCCTCAACATCGCCTATCCGAAGCCGAGTGCCGCCGACCGCCAGAGTTTCGAAGCCAGAGAGGCGGTGAACGCGATCAGGCGGCTGCAGGAGGCGGGCTATGACCGCTATGCCGAAACGCTCTACCGCGACCTTGCGGGACAACTGACCAGCCCGGGCGAGCTCGCGCTGCTTGCGGTGCTCGCCGAAAAGCAGGGCAACCATTTCATGGCTCTGAAGGTCGGCAAGATCGCCGCCCAGCGCGGCATCGATGTCGGCGCGCTGTCGCATCCGCTGGGCGTCATTCCCGATTCGGCCAACATCTCCGGCTCCGGCAAGGCGCTGGCCTATGCCATCGCCCGCCAGGAGAGCGAGTTCAATGTCGGGGCGATTTCCAGCGCCGGCGCGCGCGGCCTTTTGCAATTGATGCCCGGCACCGCCAGGCAGTTGGCGAAAAAGGCCGGAATGATCTTCTCGCAGGCGCGGCTGACGAGCGATGCGGGCTATAACGCGACGCTGGGTTCGGCCTTCCTCGGCGAGCAGCTCGACCGCTTCAACGGCTCCTATGTGCTGACCTTCGCCGGTTACAATGCCGGCCCCAACCGCGCCGCCCAATGGGTGGCGAAATACGGCGACCCGCGCGGCAAGGACGTGGACGCCATCGTCGACTGGATCGAGCGGATTCCCTACACGGAAACAAGAAGTTACGTGCAGCGCGTGATGGAGAATTACGAGGTCTACAAGATGCGTATTTCAGGCAAGTACGATATTGTCGGAGATCTGGTGAACGGGCGGGGTTGAGGGCCTTTTCCTTCTCCCCTTGTGAGAGAAGGTGGCCGAGCGAAGCTCGGTCGGATGAGAGTGTTCCAGCTTGGCGATGCCCTTTTCCAGCCAGGATACCCGACGGCAGATCGCCGTCGTCGCATTCCTTCCAACACCCCTCATCCGTCTCGGCGCTGCGCGCCGATCCACCTTCTCCCACAAGGGGAGAAGGAGGAGTCTCTCATTTGACGATCCCAGCCCTCGCCTGTAGCTGTCGGTCACCTCAACGAGGAGCAGGATCCCGATGGCGAGCGACGGCTTTTCCGACTTCTTCTACGCCGCACCCGACGGCCTGAAACTCCATGCCCGGATCTACGGCGAGGCCAACACCGGCTGGCCGGTCGTCTGCCTGCCCGGCCTCACCCGCAATGCGCGCGACTTCCATGAGCTGGCGCTTTACCTTTCAAGCAAGGCGAAGAGGCCGCGCAAGGTCGTCGCTTTCGATTATCGCGGACGCGGGCAATCCGACTATGATCCCGATATCGGCCACTACAATGTCGGCGTCGAGGCCGGCGACGTGCTTGCTGGGCTGGCGGCGCTGGGCATCGAAGATGCCGCCTTCATCGGCACCTCGCGCGGCGGGCTGATCATCCATGTGCTCGGCGCGCTGCAGCCGGCCGCGCTGAGGGCCATCGTCCTCAACGACATCGGCCCGGTGATAGAGGCGCAAGGCTTGGCCCATATCCGCACCTATCTCGATCGCAACCCGAAACCGAAGACATTCGCCGAGGCGGTCGACGCACAGTGGCGCGCGCATGGCGCGAGCTTCCCGGCGCTGTCCGACGCTGACTGGGCTCGCTTGGTAGCCGCCATCTACCGCGATACGGACGCGGGACTGGTGCCGGATTTCGACCCGGCCCTGGTCGACACGCTGGCAGACGCGGACTTCACCAAGCCGCTGCCGGATCTATGGCCGCAATTCGACGCGCTCGCCGCCGTGCCGATGCTTGCCGTTCGCGGCGGCAATTCGAAACTTCTATCCGTCGCGACGCTCGAAGAGATGAAAGAGCGGCATCCCGGCATGGAGACGATCACAGCCGACGGCCAGGGTCATGCCCCGTTCCTGGAAACCGGCGAGTTGCCGGGAGAGATTGCTGCGTTCCTCGATCGCGCCGCGGGTGAGGTTATCTCCAAGTAAAACCGAAGATCAGAGCCGGGTGTCGAGGCGCCGCGGCAGTATAGGCGGGTTCGGCGAGCAAGCGCATGCCTCTCCTTCTCCCCTTGTGGGAGAAGGTGTCGCCGAAGGCGACGGATGAGGGGTGCTCCAGAAGACACCAGCCTCTCACTCCGCTGGAACACCCCTCATCCCGTCTCGGCGCTGCGCGCCGATCCACCTTCTCCCACAAGGGGAGAAGGGGGAACCAGCGCCACAAGGGGAGAAGGTGGAACCAGCGCTACTTCACCTTGGAACTCTTGCCCGGCGCCTTGACGGCGGCCGCTTCGCTCCTTGGCTTGCGCGCCGGCTTTGATGGCGACGGCGTGGTCAACGGAGACGCAAAGACGGAACTCTCCGCCTGGCGCGGCGCCTCTTCGGCGCGCGGCTTCTCGAGCACGACGACGCAGCCATCAAGGTCGTTGGTGGCGAGATGCGCATAGCGCATGGTCATCGACAACGTCTGATGGCCAAGCCACATCTGCACGCGCCGGATGTCGATGCCACCCTGGACGAGACGCGAGGCGCAGGTGTGGCGCAGGATATGCGGCACCACCTGCTCGTCGGCGCCAAGACCGACTTCGGCTTTCGCTTCGTTCCAGATGGCGCGGTACTGCGCCTGGGTCAGCTTGGTGAACGGACCTTTCGGCCGGCGGCCTTCGGTGGTCGGCGGCAGCTTGATCACTTCCTTGACGCGTTCGGTCATCGGGATGGTGCGGCTGCGGCCGGATTTGGTGATCCAGAACGAGACGCGGTGTTCCTGGATGTCGTTCCAGATCAGGCCGAGCGCCTCGCCGAGGCGGCAGCCGGTATCGACCAGGAAGACGGAGAGCCGATAAGCATCCTCGCAGCGGCTCTTGACGGCGGCGAACAGCCTTGCCTCTTCGTCCCTTTCGAGGAAACGAATCCGTCCCGCCCGCTCCTTCTGGCGGCGGAATTCGGGCAGGCTGTGGATATCCCCCATCTTATGAGCCTTGCGCAGCAGCTTGCTGAGTGCAGCCATCTTGCGATTGATGGTTGCGTTGCTGTTCCCGCGCTGGCGCAAGGTACCGATAAGACTGTCCAGGGTGTTCTGGTCAAAGGTGCTGAAACGCTCTCCCAGAAGGATCTCGTCTATTTCACCGATGAAAGAGCTGACATTGTATTTATGCCGCCCATCGTCCCAGAGTATGTCCCGGTATGCTGTAAAAAGTTCCCCGATCCTATAGGATTTTACTTCTCTGATCCTGTTGTATGTGTATCGAAAGTTCGAGTTCTGAGAAGAAAAAACCGCAAAGTGACCAGAGGACCCCCCCTCTTGAATCGCTTCATTCGTCATTTTGTTGACCACACCCCCGAGTGGATAGGCGACACCTAGCCGCTCGAAAGCGTCCTTTCAAGAGTTTTTTGTCCGACAAAATGATTTCTTCCGCCAAGCGGCGGATCCCAACGAAACCATTCCACAGACTTCAGCTACCGTACCCCCTTCTCTTCCTTCGTTGCCCACGCCCAAGTCACGAAAAACAAAACAGCCCGGACGTTAAAGCGCCCGGGCTGGATTTCACTTCAAGCAGTCCAGCCCTTAGAACGAGCGCTGGAAACGCAGGTGGGCACCCCAGAAGTCATCGCTGACGGGGTGGTAGTCGCTCGAGCCCTGGTTGACATAATCAACCTCGCCCGTGATCGTGAAGCCGGGCACGATGTCGTAAGCGACGTTGGCGGCCAGGCCGAAGGTCTTGCCTTCATCATAGGAAAGCTGGGCGTTGAACGAAGTCTTCTCGTTGAACTTGTAGGTGCCACCGCCATAGACGGCCCAGTTGCCCTCCCAGTTCTTGAAGAAGTTGTGGACGACGTTCTTCTCCGTGCCGTAGGTCGCCATGGCCCACAGCGAGATCGCATCGGTGGCGTTCACGTCGAGACGAACCTTGCCGGCCCACTCTTCGTAATTGCTGTCATATGCGACGGTACCGCTGACCCCACCCCAGCCCTGCGTGTACTTCACGCCGCCGACCATGTGCGGAATATAGCTGTCGATCGTGTTGGCGCCGTCGCCGTCTTCCAGCGAGACCACGGCCGAGAAGCCGTTGCCGGCGTCGAAGGTGTACTGAATGAGGTTGGTGTCGAAATCGCCACCGTAGCCGACCAGCGAATCCTCGATGACACTGCCGGCATAGCCGCTGAACGTATCCCACGCCGTTTCGTCCTTACCGACGCGGAACCCACCAAGCTGGATCCAGGCGAAATTCAGCGACCATTGGCTGCCGGAATCCTCTTCATCCCAACCATCCCTGAAGTTGAAGCGGTTCTCGGTATAGGTCCTCAACGTGCCGAGCTCGGTTTCCTGGCCGGTCCAGGTCTTCAGCGTGAAGCGGGCCAGCTTATGATAAGTGTCGTGGGTGCCGTCGCCCATGCGGTCGGGCACATCCTGGTGGCCGGCAATATCGCCGAAGCCGATGTCGTAACGGATATAACCGCCGATGCGCAGGCAAGTCTCGGTGCCGGGGATGTAGAAGTAGCCGGCGCCGTACACGTCGCAGATCTTGACGTATTCAGCCGGTTCCGGCTCGGCGACGGTC
>NZ_RZSC01000255.1:0-7709 GCF_003998155.1 Mesorhizobium sp. M1E.F.Ca.ET.063.01.1.1 | reverse complement strand
CTGTAGAACTCGACGAGGCGCTCATGCCTCCTCGTGACTCCTGGAAATCCTGTCGTCGCATTGTGCCACCATTGCTGGGACAGCAGGAAAGCTTGCTGCATGGCGTTGAAGGGGAACGCCTGCCACGCCTGGTGCTGGAACCTTCTGTCTTGCGGCAAGGGCACGATCGTCGGCGCCGCGGATCCCATTCCGAGCCCGCAGCGAAAAACAAAATCACTCAGCCTCGCAACCTTTTCGGCCGCTTTTACGAAGACCTCCCCCTGCTTGCCCGGTGATGAGGACAAGTGCAGCAGCCAGTCCTGCCAGGCTTGCAAGAGGCTGATCGGCGAAATGCCTGCAGTGAAGGCCGCCAGCAAGGCATGCGAGAGCCGATCGACATCGCGATAGATGCCCCCGGCTTCATCATCCGGCAGCGGCAGCGCCGAGGCGCCGGTCGCGGTCACCGCGCCATGCCCCGACTTTCGCCGCGCGCCCCGGTTCCCCGCCTCGTCGTAAACGCTCGGGACGGAGGACCGATCAGCAGGTTTCCGCCCCTTCTTCCTTGATCGCAACATTTCAGGTCGCGATGGTTGCTGCGGCCATGTCGTCGATCGTCGTTTCCGCCTCTTTGCGAACCCGCCCGGCTGTTTCCGAAGCAAGCTTGGCGCCGATGGAGGCGAATCTGCCGGCCTCGTTCGCATAGTCGGAGGTCGCGTTCTGGACGAAATTCACGTACACGTCGAAGGCATCGACGAATTCGTCACTGCCGGTCAATTTATCGAGGAGCTTGAGGTCATCCTCGAACCGCCGCTTGAGGAAGGACGCGCTTTCGATCTGGCAGCGCAGCCCTGCGCGGATCGCATGCGCCTGCAGGACCGCGGTGGCTCGCATGAACTTCTGTGCTGTCCGAACGAAGGGCAGCACGTCCGGCGCGCGAAACTCTTCTGCATTCCAGGTCATGATGATCTTTCCTTTCGCTCTTCGCTTCAATGTCTTGTCTTCGGCTGGCGGGACCGTGACCGGCGGCCGAAGGCCTAGCTTGCCGACGGGCGTTTGCTTCTGCTGAACGAAGCCAGTCCGGAATAGATCGCGGCTCCGGCGATAAAGGCCAAGCAGAGCACGGCGCCCCAGAGAAGGATGTCTTCGGCAGACATGGATGAGCCCTTGTTGGTTCAAAGGTCGCAGACTCCATTCAAGCCGGCATTGATCGTGATCAATCGGATTCACTTGCCATGCCGCTTCGAACCGCCCCCATCGCTGCGCCAAATCCCACGACCCCGGGTCTCAGCTTTGACCATGATCAAGGCGGAGGACGGCATTGGCGGCAACAGATTTACGCGAACAAGCCTGCGAATGCTTAGCGAGGGACGGAGATGAAGGAACTGCCGCTTGCCGACGTGTATCGATTGATCGAACCTGGTCCCGTCGTTCTGCTGTCGACCAGATCCGGCGGAGGCCGCGCCAACGTCATGACCATGTCATGGCACATGATGGTTGAGGTCGCGCCGCCGCGGATCGCCTGCATCGTGTCCAGCGGCGACCTGTCGTTCTTCACGTTGCGGAAAACAAAGGAATGCGTGATTGCGATCCCCGCCGTCGAGCTGGCGGAGAAGGTCGTCAAGGTCGGCAACTGCTCTGGTCGGGATACCGACAAGTTCGCGACCACCTGGCTGACGCCGCTGCGCGCCGAGCGGGTGTCGGCGCCCCTGATCGCCGAGTGCTTCGCCAACCTCGAATGCCGCGTCGTCGATACGAGACTGGTCAACAGATACAATCTGTTCGTCCTGGAAGTCCTCAAAGCCTGGATCGATCCGGCGCAGCCGAAGCCGAAGACAATCCATCACATCGGGAACGGCGGCTTCATCGTGGATGGGGAAGTGATCCATTTCGAGTCCCGCGTGCCCTGAAGGCCATACGGCATCACTTTGATCGGCATCAAGGCGAGTTCGTCTCGGCAAATTAGCTTCGGACATCGAACCACTCGAACCGAAAGCCATATCGATGAGCTACAAATCCATTCTCCTGAACCTGGGCATCGACGGTCCGATCGAACCGCTCGCTCTGGTCGGTATCGACCTTGCCAGGCGTTTTGACGCCCGCCTGATCGGATTCTGCGCCGCCGATGCTCCGTTGCCGGTGACGATGGCGCCGGAGGGAGCGGCAATTGCGGCCGAGCTCTGGGAGCAATCGCGGGATGAAATCCGGCAACGGCTGAAGGACCTGCGCGGCAAGTTCGAGAATCTCGTCGCCGGAGCAGTCGAGACGGACTGGCGCGGCACGGTCGAAAACCCGGATGCCGCCATGGCGAGGAGTTCTCGTCTCGCCGACCTCATCGTTACGGGTGCCGCCCAGGGCGCGTCCACGGGCGATTCCTACCGCGCGGCCGATCCGGGCAGTTTGGTGTTGCGCGCCGGCAGACCCGTGCTGGTCGCGGCAAACGGCTCGGCGAGTCTGCCGACAGGCAGGGTCGTGGTGGCTTGGAAGGACACGCGTGAAGCGAGGCGTGCCGTGGCGGACGCCGTGCCGCTGATGGCCATGGCCAGTGAAGTCACGATCGTCGCGGTCGATCGCAATCCGGATGATTGGATCAGGGACGGTGTCAAGGACGTCGCGCGTTTCCTCGACGGCCACGGCATCAAGGCGCGTACCGAAATCCTGAAGTCCGACGATGAAGGCAACCGCCTCGTCGATTTCCTCGCCTCGGTCCGTGCCGAACTGGTCGTCTCGGGCGCCTATGGACACAGCCGGTTGCGGGAATGGGTGTTCGGTGGGGTTACCCGCTCGCTGCTCGACGAGGTCTGGCTCAATCGGCTGATGTCGAGCTGATGCTGCGCCAGAAATCTCGCATAAGCAGTTCACCTGGTCGCTGGGCCGGTGCAGCGCCGCCAGGACGTTGAAAGGTGGGTGCTCGCCAAGAGGCGTGACCCGTCATACTGGCGCTTGGGCTTGATCGAATCGACGTTTTTTCTGGCGGGATTGACCGAGATCAAACCCGACCTGCCCAATCAGTCACTATGGTTTGCCATTTAGCATTCGGGTACCCCACTTAATGAGAAGCGCTGCTGCGAAGCTTGTCGATGTTTGCAATGCCCAAAGAAACAAGGGGGCGGACTTTCCAACGATCTGGAGGGACGTGCTGAAGACGCATCCGTGTGTGCGCGGACTGCCGATCCAAGACAGCCACGAAGACGGCCCGATCTTGAAGGTTCCCCTGATTACCGGCCAGTTTCTCGTGTTCCTCGATTCGCATTTTTCTCTTTTGTAGATTCTGCCCCATGCAGGCGGGTCCCATGTGGCCGCATTCGGTGCCCCGCTCCACAAGGCAAGGGGCACCGATCAAAGCAGTTCGTCGGTCAGACCATCAAAACGGCGTCCTTGATCGACTCGAGCGAATGTTTGACGAAGTCTTTGCCGATCTCGCCCGCGAGTTTCGCATTCAGTGAAGGCCGATAATGTTTTCGCATTTCGCCGAGCGTCCGGGGATCGGCGATCACCAGTATATGCTCGTACGATTCCTCGAGCGCCTGATGGTTGAGATAGTCTGCGACGGATCCGGCGAAATCATCTTCTCGTAGCCGTGACTCATCTGGATTGGCGGTGGAACTGCGATGCCTGCCGCCGGATCCGGTGTGAGCCACCTCGAGGACGGGATCCTCGATTTCGACCAAATCGAGATGAGGTTCGTGGCCTTTGGTGTGGAACAGCCGCAGCCTCTCGCCATCCGTGACCGCGACAAGGGTGGCATTGTTCAGGATCATTGTGTTTCTCCGCAAACGGATCAGCCGGGATTGGGCGCTGTCCGATGAATTCATTGCTGTCGCGAGCCAGAAGATTCCAGATCCGGTCGCCTCGCCTTGACTTTGATCAAAGGGACAAAGGCATGATCCGTTCACGACGCTGTCGGCAGCGAGCAGCGTTAACTCGGGCAGAAGGCGGAATGTAATGCCTCGATCACGGTGAGCACCTCCGGCCGCGTGATCCGATAGTAGACCGTCGTGCCCTCCCGGCGCGCCTCGACCAGCCCGTCCGCCCTCAACCGCATGAGCTGCTGCGACATCGGCACCTGATCGATGCCAAGCAGGTCGCGTAACTCCGCCACCGAGCGCTCCTCGCCTCCCAGGGCGCAAAGCACGAGCAGCCGCTGCGGATGGGACAGGCTCCTGAGCAGTTCAGCCGCCTCTCCCGAGGCCGGGATCATTTCTCTTACATTCATGTTCTTGAATTTATGATTTTTGAATGTTACATGCAACCCGTGGATCGAGCTCATTTCTGCCTGACCATACATTCGAGCCCGCCCATTGGGAATTGAGCCTGGTCCACTGTGTGGCTTGCTCACACAGTGGCGTGAGGATGAACTCCATGGGGAGGAAACCCATCATGTCTCACATCGTCGTTCTCGGAGCCGGCCTCGGCGGCACCATTATGGCCTATGAAATGCGCGACAAGCTACGCCGTGAGGACAGTTTGACCGTCGTCAACCTCGGCACGTCCTATTCCTTTGTGCCTTCCAACCCTTGGGTGGCCGTCGGCTGGCGGGAGCGCGATGACGTCACCGTCGACTTGGCGGATACCTTCAAACGGCGTGGCATGGCGCTGCGTCCCGAAGGCGCGGAGAAAGTGCATCCGAAGGAGAACCGCGTCGAGCTCAATGACGGTTCCTTCCTCGATTACGACTATCTCATCATCGCCACCGGCCCGGACCTCGCCTTCGACGAAGTGCCCGGTCTCGGGCCGTCCGGCCACACCCAGTCGATCTGCCACATCGACCACGCCGTAGCGACGAAGGACAAGTTCGACGAGTTGGTCCGCAAGCCGGGGCCTGTGATCATCGGCGCCGTCCAGGGTGCCTCCTGCTACGGGCCGGCCTACGAGTTCGCCTTCATCCTCGACACCGCGCTGCGCAAGGCCAGGGTACGCGACCAGGTGCCGATGACGTTCGTGACGCCCGAGCCCTATATCGGACATCTCGGCCTCGACGGCGTCGGCGACACCAAGGGGCTGCTCGAAAGCGCCATGCGCGAGCGCCACATCAAGTGGATCACCAACGCCAAGGTGGCCTCGGTCGAGGCCGGCACGATGCATGTCGAAGAGGTCAATGACGACGGCACGGTCAAGGCCAGGCACGACCTGCCTTTCGCCTTCTCGATGATGCTGCCGGCGTTCCGCGGGGTTTCCGCACTGACGGGGGTCGAAGGCCTGGTCAATCCGCGCGGCTTCGTCACCATCGACAGATATCAGCGCAACCAGGCGCACCCGAACGTCTTCGCGATCGGCGTCTGCGTCGCCATACCGCCGGTCGGCAAGACGCCGCTGCCGGTCGGCGTCCCCAAGACCGGCTTCATGATCGAATCCATGGTCACGGCCACCGCCGAGAACATCGGCGCGCTGCTGCGTGGCGAGCAGCCCAGGGCCGTCGCCACCTGGAACGCAGTCTGCCTCGCCGACTTCGGCGACGAAGGCATCGCCTTCGTGGCGCAGCCGCAGATCCCGCCGCGCAATGTCAACTGGTCCTCGCAGGGCAAATGGGTCCACGCTGCCAAGGTCGGCTTCGAGAAATATTTCCTGCACAAGGTCCGGCAGGGCAAGAGCGAGACCTTCTATGAAGGGCTGGCGCTCGACATGCTCGGCATCAAGAAGCTCAAGGCGATCCATACCGAGCCGGCCGAATAGGCAGGCTCACATCCAAGGAGACATGAAATGACCATCGACAAGGCCGTGCTGATGTTCGCCGGGTTCGTTGTGCTGATCTCGCTGGCGCTCGGCATCTACTATTCGCCGTACTGGTTCCTGCTGACCGCTTTCGCCGGACTGAACATGATCCAGGCCTCCGTGACCGGCTTCTGCCCGGCGGCGATCGTGTTCAAGAAGCTCGGCTGCAAGTCGGGCGTCGCGTTCAAGTAGCAGCCCGTCCTTTCAGGAACCGCCGCCACAAACCAGGGGGCGCATGATGCGCCTCCTGGACCATTTCAACCGACCGGAACAAGCGCAATGCGAAGCATGAGATCGGCTGTCGCCAACATTCTTCTGATCGGCACCGCGTGCCTTGCGGTATCGAATACGAAAGCCGCGGAATTCACCGTGAAGGCCACGACCGTCACCGAAATGAAGGCCGTCTACGGGCAGGTGGAAAGCCGCACCGTGGTGCCGGCGCGCGCGCGCATTTCCGGCACCATCAGCGAGGTCCGCGTCTCGGAAGGCCAGGAGGTGCGCCAGGGCGACCTGATCGCAATCGTGGTCGACGACAAGCTCGCGCTCCAGCTTCGCGCCGCCGACGCCAAGATCGCCGCGCTCAACTCGCAGCTCGACAATGCCCGCACCGACATGCAGCGCGCCCAGGACCTGCTGGCCAAGGGCGCGGCGGCGCAGAGCCGGGTCGACGCCGCGCGGCTGCAGCTCGACGTCACCACCAACCAGCTCGCGGCGGCCGTCGCGGACAAGGCGGTCATCGAACAGAGCTCCAGGGAGGGACAGACGCTCGCGCCCGCCAACGGACGGGTGCTCACCGTTCCGGTCACGGCCGGCTCGGTGGCCATGGCCGGCGAACCGATCGCCCGCATTGCGTCAGGCCGGTACTATCTGCGTCTGTCGCTGCCGGAGCGCCACGCCGCCGAGATCGCCGAAGGCGCCACGGTCGACATCGGCGAGCGCGGCACCGGATCGAACGCCGGCTTCGTCAAGGACCGCGAGGGGCGCATCGCCAAAGTCTATCCCGAAATCGAAAGCGGGCGGGTGATCGACGATGTCGAGGTGGCTGATATCGGCACCTATTTCGTCAACGAGCGCACGCTGGTGTCGATCCCGGTCGGCAGCCGCGCCATGCTCGGCGTTCCACCCCAGGCGGTGCGCACGATCCATGGCGTCGACTACGTCAGCGTCGAAACGGCGAACGGGCCGCTCGACGTGGCGGTGGTGCTCGGCGAGCGGGTCGAGGATGCCGGCGAGCAGCGCATCGAGGTGCTGACCGGCCTCGCCGAAGGCGACAAGGGCGTCATGCCATGAAGCTCGGTATTGCCGGCGGGCTCACCCGTTCCTTCATCGGCTCGCCGCTGACGCCGCTCTTCCTGCTGGCCGCGCTTGCCCTCGGCCTGGTGGCGCTGGTGACGCTGCCGCGCGAGGAGGAGCCGCAGATCTCCGTGCCGATGGTCGATATCCACGTCAGGGCTGACGGGCTCAGGGCCGAGGATGCGGTCAAGCTGGTCACCGAACCACTGGAGACGATCATCAAGAGCATCGATGGCGTCGAACACGTCTATTCGCAGACCGCGGATGACGGCGCGCTGGTCACGGCCCGCTTCAAGGTGGGCACCAGCTCGGACGCCGCCGTGCTGCGCGTGCACGACAAGGTGCGCGCCAACCTCGACCGGATTCCGGTCGGCATTCCCGAGCCGCTGATCGTCGGGCGCGGTATCGACGACGTCGCCATCGTGGTGGTGACGCTGACGCCGACGCCGGAGGCCGCCGGCCGCTATTCCTCGGCCGACCTGACGCGTCTGGCGCGCGAGCTTCAGGTCGAGGTCGCCAAGCTCCCCGACATCGGCCTGACCTACATCGTCGGCGAGCAGCCGGAGGAAATCCAGATCGAGCCCGATCCGGAGAAACTCTCGCTCTATGGGATCACGCTGCAGCAACTGACGGCCAAGATCGCAGGCGCCAACCGCTCCTTTCAGCTCGGCACGGTGCGCGAGCAGGGCGAGCAGCAGGTGCTGGTCGCCGGTCAGACACTGCAGGGG
>NZ_RZSC01000254.1:0-7737 GCF_003998155.1 Mesorhizobium sp. M1E.F.Ca.ET.063.01.1.1 | reverse complement strand
GTTCAATGCGGACGGCGCCGAAGCCGCACCCGTCGGCTTTGCCCCCTCGCCCGTCACCGTCGACGTGCCGATCGTGTCCTGGATCAGCGCCGGCGAGCTCGGCAGTCAGGACAGCGTGGTCAACCTTTCCGATTATCCGACCATTCCCACCGCCGACCTCGAGGAAGGCGAGTGGATCGCGCTGCGCGTCGACGGGCCATCGATGAACAAGATCTCGCCGCCGGATTCGATCATCTTCGTCAATCTGCGCGACAAGCGGCTGGTGACCAATGGCTGCTACGTGATCGCCGACGAGACGGGACGGGCCACTTACAAGCGCTGGCGGCCGAACGATAATCCGCCGTTCCAGCCAGCGTCCTATCTCGATATCCCGCCGCCGGAGCTGGAGGGCGCGATCACGATCATCGGGCGGGTGAAGCGGTCGATGATCGACATGTGAGCGTTTCGAAAAGCCGAACGTTACTTCTCGACACGGCAATTTCTGCTTGCATGCAGATAGTCGGCCAAGGTCGATGGTTTTCGGGGGAGAGCCAGCGAAATGACGGACCTGGAGGGCGCGGGCGAAAGCCAGTTGATACGGCTGGTGCGAAAATGGCGCCTGCCGCTGTTGCTGCTGCTGGCCCGTGGATGAGGACTGGTCGCTGGTGGCCGACGCCTTCACCAGGAATGCTGGCACGCCGGCCGAGATGGATGCAATCGCAAGCGCCAACCAGAATTTCGAGGGTCTCTGCCCGGCCTTCGCGAAACTCTACACCGCCGCTCTGTCACTCGATGGCGAGCCCGGGCGACATATCAAAACCGCCCTGCTCTACGAGCTCGCGAAGAACTAGGCGCTGTGCTCGTGAAGCGCCCGGCAAAGTCCCGGCGAAACGCCGCGTTTCCTTCGCGCACCCTCTGTCCCGCCCGTCCTCCGCAGCAGCTGCGGAGGGTGGACCGGACATCTCCCCCCTCAAGGGGGAAATTGGCTGTCACCGCTGCTTTCGCCAATCGCCAACGTTGCAGAAAGGGCGCTTGCGCCGAAGCTGCCAATCTCCCCCAAGTGGGGAGATGTCCGGTAGGTGTACGAGGCCTTACTGGACCTTGATGGTCGCCCACATGCCGTTCATGAAATGATCGGGGATGTTGCAGAAGACCGCGTAGAAACCCGGCTTGAGATCGAGCGTCAGCGAGCCACTCTTGCCCGGATCGAGCTCTGAAACCTCGCCGAGATGGCCGGCCGCGTCCTCGTCGACACGGTTCTCGTTCGAAACATATGGCAGCGTTGTCTTCTTGGGGTCGGCCACCGGCACGACGATCATCTCGTGGACGGTGCCCTTCGAGGCGTTGGTGACATCGAAGGTCACCTTGCCTGCCGGCACGACCTTCTTGTCGAGCTGGATTTTCATCATGGCCATGCTTATGTTCGCCGGCATGCCTATGCCCATTTTGGCATCAGGATTCATCTCGCCGTTCTTGTCCCACAATTTGACGTTGACCGTGGAGTCGGCGAATGCCGGCGCCGCAACGGCCAGCATGGTCAAGGCCAGTCCAATTCTCAAAAAACGCATAGGGTGCTCCTAGCCGCCATCTGGCGACCTCAGACGGCGGATTGCTAGGGAATCACAGTCGGTCGCGGGCGCTGTGTAGGGGAACAAAGCTGACAGCAAGCTGACGGCATGGCGGGGAGCGGCAAGTAAATTGGGCCAGAGCCCCTTCTGCGCAAGCGGGATAACCGCGTTATAAGATTTTCACAATTTTCTTATAATTCCCTTGCGACTCGGCCTAATGGCGTGCAGTTATAAGAAAACTGCAGAACCCTTATAATGAAGCGTACGCCCCAGGAACGGCCATGAAGACCATCGATCTCGCCTATCGCACGCTCTATGCCGAGCTGGTGCAGCGCAGCCTGGATGCTTCCTTCGAGACCGACTTCTCGACGGCGGGCAATTTTGTGCGCGTGCCGGTGAAGGGCCGCGACTACTGGTATTTCGAGGAGACGCGGCCGCAGAAGTCCAGGCGTTATGTCGGCCCGGCGGAAGACCCCGAGATCGCCAAGCGGGTGGCGACCTTCAAGGAGATCAAGAACGATCTCAGAAGCCGCCGCAAGCTGGTCTCCACCCTTGTTCGTGACGCCGGCCTGACGGCGCCTGACCCTTTCACCGGCAACGTGGTCGAGGCGCTGGAAAAGGCCGGACTCTTCCGCCTGCGCGCTGTGCTCATCGGCACGGTCGCCTTTCAGACCTATGCCGGGCATCTGGGGGTGCGGCTGCCCGGCGCCGCGCTGCAGACGGGCGATGCCGACTTCGCAAAATTCCATTCCGTCTCGACCGAGGTCGACGACAGCCTGCCGCCGGTCATCGATGTGCTGAAGGCGGTCGATTCGACATTCCGCGAGATCCCGCACCGCAGCGATGCCGGGCGCACGACGCAGTATGAGAACGCTTCCCGCTACCGGATCGAATTCCTCACCCCGAACCGGGGCAGCGACGACCATGCCGACCACGCCAGTCTGATGCCTTCGCTGGGCGGTGCTTCCGCGCAGCCCTTGCGCTTCCTCGATTTTCTCATCCGCGATCCGGTCAGGACGGTGCTGCTCCACCGCTCAGGCGTGCCGGTGCTTGTCCCCTCGCCCGAGCGCTTTGCCGTCCACAAGCTGATCATAGCGGCGCGCCGGGAACGAAGCGCCGCCGCCAAGCGAGAGAAGGATCTCGCCCAGGCCAGCCTGCTGGTGGAGGCGCTGGACACGACACGCCGGCAGGACGACCTTGCATTCGCTTTCGCGGAAGCATGGGAGCGCGGAGATGCCTGGCGCGAGGCGCTTCGGAAGGGACTGAGCCTGCTCCATCCGGACAGGCATGACATGGTCGATCTTATCCTGGGGCGGGCGCTCAACGGCATCGGCGCGCAGCTCGAAGGCTTTCCAATGCGGCTCGCTTAGGCTTTTCGGAAGATCGCAGCATCGTTCAAATTGTACGAATCCTGCTTGACCATATTTCGTACATAAAGTACGATATCTCCCTTGTTTGAGGGGAACTTGCTTGAACACCGCGAACCACGCCGCCTTCGCCGACCTCTCCCGTCCACTGCTGTCACCATTGCCGCTCAAAGAGCGCGAGCGTCTGGCCAATGCCTGGCGCATGGCCAGCCAGGACATCGCCGACGACATCCGCTTCATCCGCCAATATCTCAAGGTGATCGCCGAAAAGGAGGAGCGTCTGTCGACCGGCACGCTGGTGCACGGCCGCGCCTATGTCGAGTCCTGTGCCGCCTGGCTGCCGGAAACGGTGGCGCGGTATTTGAGGAATCTGAAGCTGATCAGCGACTGCGAGTGCGCGATGATTGCCGCGGGCGTGCAATTTGCGAGGTCGAGCGATGCCTGGTGAGGCGGCTATCTCTTCTGCGCCATAGGGAAAGCAAGACCGAACGCGGGCGGGACAGCGCCCCCTCTGTCCTGCCGAACATCTCCCGCAACGCGAGAACAATCATGCCTCGGCAACCCCAGGTTATACCCCTCGAAAAATGCATCGTTTCACACAATTGCCAATTGGTGGACGCAGACAACGAGCCGGTAGTTTAATTCCCTTCGGGCGAAGGAGAGGCATAGTCGCACAGGGAGGAACTCGTTTGATGGACCTGCAAATCGACATCGGCATACAGCCTGACGATCAGCCTTACGAAGTCACCTCATTTGCCAGAAAGCATGGCCTGACGATCCCGGTGGCGGACGCGGTCCTTTTCGCCAAGGGCCCGTCGCCGTCGCGGGCGGCCTGCGATACCGCGGCGCTGGCCTTCCTCTGCGCGGTTGCGCAATACGCCAGGAAGCAAGGAGCGCGCTAACGGTTCGGCCTCCTTCTTCCCTTGTGCGGTGAGAAGGGAGAAAGGGGAGCCTCGCCTACCAGCTAAACTGCAGCCCCGCATTGCCGCCGACGATGTTGCCGGAGAAGGCGATGCCGAGCGTGCCGGTCAGCCGGCCGCCATGGGCGAAGCCTTCGCTCAGCACCGCGGCGCCGGCGATGCCGAAGGCGTCGGCGTCGCCGGCATTGCCCCAGTTGACGCGCAGGCCGAAATGCTCGCCCTGGACGAGATCGGGCGCGGCAAGGGCGGCCGAGATCGAGGCGTTCTCGAAGGCGCGGGTGACGCGGTTGTCGATGTCGTCGACCTGGCTTGCCAGCGCCGTCTTGCCGGTGACGGTGGTGAACCCACCCTCGCCGTCATCGACCTTCCGGTTGGTCACGCCGGTGTCGGCGTTGATGCAGGTGTCGGTGCCCGGGCTGTAGTAGTAGTTGGGGCCATAGGCGGAGCAGACCCTGACATACTCGACCGCGGCCTCGGATGGCGCCGCCAGCAGCGTTGCCGCGCCGAGGATGGCCGGCGCAAGAAGATATCTGAACATGATGCCCCCCCGGCTCTTACCAGGTGAGTTGCAGGCCGGCATTGCCGCCAACGGTCTTGCCGGAGAAGGCGACGCCCGCGGCACCCGCCAGCCGGCCCTTGCCGCCGGGGAAGAAGCCCTCGCCCAGCACGGCCGCGCCGGTGACGCCCATGGCGTTGGACTGGCCGGCATTGCCCCAGTTGACGCGAACGCCGAAATGCTCGCCCTGCATCAGATCCGGGCTGATCAGCGCCGAGGCGACCGAGGCGCCTTCGAAGGCGCGCTGAACCCGGCCGTCAATGTCGTCGACCTTACTCGCCAGCGCGGTCTTGCCGGTGACGGTGGTGAACCCGCCCTCGCCGTCATCAACCCTCCGCTTCGTTTCGCCGGTATTGGCGTTGATGCAAGTGTCGGTGCCGGGGCTGTAATAGTATTGCGCGCCATAAAGCGAGCACACCTTGACGTACTCCACCGGCGCCGCCTGCGCGGAAGCCGAAAAGCCGCTGGCAGCGGCCAGAAACGCAAACGAAATAAGACGGTTGATGCCCCGCATACCCTGACCCCCGAAGTTGGATTGAGAAAAGCCCTTGCCCGAAAAGCACCATCAGGGCGCGCGCGGCGTCAACGGGGGCTTTGAGCCAATACCTGACTTTTACTGGGAGCATTTCGACTGAGAACGCAGCTGTTGCAGCTGGGTCACAGTGGATTTCTCGATCTATTCTGCAAATCGCGATCGCGCGAAGCTCATTTATTAAGCGTAGCTAATTTTAGAGATGACTAACTCTATCGCTGGAAACGCGAGAGCGCTTTCACGCGTGCCTAAAACTTCGGGCGCGGGCTTGCCGCGTCCTTTTCGACGGTTGTCGGGATGGCCGGCGGCGCAGCCGCTGGAAATCAGGCCTTGGCTTTCGGTTTGGCGGCCTTGGCTGGCTTTTCAGCCTTCGCCGCCTTTGGCTTGGCGGCCTTGGCAGCGGCGGCCTTCTTCGGCGCGGCCTTGGCTTTCGGCTTCGCGGCGCCGTCGATCTCGGCGGCCGCCTGCTCCCAGTGCTCCATATGCGCGCCTTCCGGCCGGCCGGCCTGTTCCCAGATCTCATGCGCCCGTCGGCGAATGCGTTCCTGCCTGTCGTCCGTCACTGTCGCCTCCATTTGGTAGGGGCCGTTCCCCGACGGAAACATTAGCCGAATTTTCCGGTGGCGTCTTGCGCTCGACGCATTCGCGCCTGAACTTTGGCGGCGATTTTCTTCAGTGCTCGTCGGAGACGACGGCGACGCCGAGATACGCTGCCTTTTTTGTAATCAATCCGGCCAAATCGGCATCAGAGCGCTCAGTCCCGGTGCGCTTGCGCAAAGCCGCGATCGCATCCTTCATCGACAGCAGGCCGGTGCAATGCTCAGCCAGAAGCTTGTCGACGTTCTTGGCGATGTCAGGTGATTCGACGTGAGGGTGATGCATGGCTGCGACTCCTTTCTAGGAGCCGGCATCCCCCCGCCGGCATGGCGGGAGGATCGGGGCTCGTAAGCATGTAAGGTTACTGGATGACCTGGACGACCCTGCGCGTGCTCGGGTCAACCAGAACCATATGATCGTTGACGATAGTATACTTGTACTGAACGTCCGGCACCTCCTGTAATTCGACCGTGTCCGGCACGGTCGAGCCGACGCCAAGCTCCAGTCCCAGAACATTGACCGAGGCGATCGGGTGCTTGTGGACGTATTCTTTCACAACGGTCTGCTGCTCGGGGGTGATGATCACCTCGTCCGCAGCGGCAAAGCCTATGCCGGCGATCAGAGCAAGGCCGGCAACAGCAGGAATGAGGGGGGTTTTCATCATAGGTCTCCTGTTGTGTTGGCGAGCTCCGCCCCGCCTCCGCGATCGCGGAAACCTGGCAGGTCGAACATAGGAGCTCCGAGGGCCAACGTCCGCGGAAAGCTCTTGTTCCGTCAGCGCCGGCCAATTGATGTTACCCCGCCGCGGTCGACGGTGAACCGCCGTGCAGGGCGGACGGGAACCGTCGCGCCGATTTCGCATTGTTTGCATTGGATGATTTGACAAGCCGAAAGTCCCGCCCATGAGTGAAATTCTCGTCAGAAGCGATATGCCGCTTCGAGCCCCGGTGGCCATCACCGTCGGCGCCGGCTTCAAGCGCGAGATCGCCTCGCTGGCCGCGATGCAGAATTTCCTCAAGGAATGGCCCGCGGCGATGCGCGGCGACAGCTATTGCGCGGCGGTTCGGGCTTGCGATGCGGCGCGGGCCGGGGAGATCAAACTCGAAAAGGCGCGGCGGGCCTTCCTCTCATTCGCGGAGAAGGCCGGCATCATGTGGACCGGCATCGATCCGGTGACGGCGCTGCGCGAAGCCAAGATCAGGCGCAGGGCCAGGCTCGAGAGCCAAGCCCGGCAAAAAACGGCTGCGCGGTCGCCCTGACGAGGAACAAGCGGCGCCCCTGCAAAGCGGCCCGACAGTCTGTTGGGGGTGATGCGGTCGACCGCCGGGCCTGACCGGCCTGGCAAGCCGGCTGCCGCCAACCCTAATATTAGCAAATCTGCAACAAAACCCCGATTGAAGCTTTTCCCCTGCTTACGGCGGCGATCGCCGCTTGAGCCCCAGCGTCGGCCACATGGCTGTCATCCATCGAAACACTAGAGCGTTCCACCGTTTCACAGAAACGGCGAACCGATCTATCTCTTTGTTTTGACGCAATTCCGGGCGGAAAACCGCTACGCATTTTTCCTGGAATTGCTCTAGCGCCGCGAGGTTCCTCAGCGGCCAAGGTGTTTATGGCGATGAAAGATCGCAAGCTTCTCGCCATAGGGAAGCCTCACCTCCTCGAGGCATTTCTCGCATCTGAACCTGGAGACCGTCCTGACCCAGGATCCCTTTTTGACGATGGTCAGGGAGCAACTCGGACATTGAAAAGTCAGATCTTTGTCGCTCAGGTCTCTGGATAGGGTCATCCTATTCTCCCCAGGAGGCGGTCACACCTTCGCCAACAACGATTGCACAACGTCCAGCGCCAAAACTGTGAACGACCTCACATGATCAGAGCGGCCATTGCGCTTCAGCGCGCAACGCCGTTCACTGCCGTCCAATCCAGGCCGGCAGCCGGTCGACATCGAATGGCGGGAAGGGCAGCTGTCAGTTCGGCGACGACTCGCCCAGTGGTTCGGTGAGGAAGGATGCGGCGATCAGGTCGTCCGCATCGATGCGTAGGGAGCCCTCGCCGCTCCCCATGATGGCAGCGACCTTCTGGAAGGTCTTCATCTCATGTTCGGTGATCCTGGCGTCCCGCATCCTGGCTTTCAGATCGGCGACACGCATCCCGAGCGACCGGGATGTTCCGATTTCTCGTTTCGACATGTTGGTCAGTCCTCCTCGCCCCAGCC
>NZ_RZSC01000253.1:0-7769 GCF_003998155.1 Mesorhizobium sp. M1E.F.Ca.ET.063.01.1.1 | reverse complement strand
CCGCTCAGCGATCTGGCGCTGGCCGGCCCGCCCAAGCCGCGCAAATCGAAGATGCCGGATGGCCAGGATGGCACCAAGCTGGTCCAGCCCGTCGCCTCCGCCGCAGGCGTTATCGAGTCGAAAGGCTATTCTGTCACCGTTTCAGGTATCGACGTCGTGAAGGACAACGAGACTTGCAACGACGACGAAGGCAAATCCTGGGCGTGCGGTGCGCGTGCCCGGACCGCATTCCGTGCCTTCCTGCGCGGACGGACAGTAGCCTGCGCCGTGCCTTCGAAAGGCGGGGGCGGTGCTGTTTCCGCCGAGTGCTGGGTCGGCAACAAGGATGTCGGCCAGTGGCTGGTGGAAAACGGCTGGGCGCGACCTACGCAAGGCGGCCCCTATGCCGAGGCGGGCGACAAGGCGCGCGCGGCGAAGAAAGGCATCTTCGGCGCGGCGCCGAAACTCGGCGGCCTGCCGGCGCTGCCGGCCGCCAGCCCCGCGCCCGCCGCGCCGGATTCCATCCTGCCGTCGGAAGACGGGGCCGTTATGCCGCCAACTGACCAGCCAGCGCCCGCTCAATAAGCGCGCGCGTCTCGGCGATGCCGTAAAGCGCCGCGAAGGAGCCGAAGCGCGGTCCGCGTTCCTGTCCGATCAGCACCTGGTAGATCATCTGGAAGAAGGCGACCGACACGCCGGGGCCGCCTTCCGGGCTCTGCTTGGAATGGTCCTGATAGCGCTCGATCCGCCGCGCGACGTTGAGCGCCGCGTTCTGGATCGCCTCGCCGTCAGCGCCTTGCGGGAGCGCGCCGAGCGCCTCCGACAGCTTCGCCAGCGCCTCGCGCTCCACGTCGTCGGCGGCACGATAGACCTTGGTCGGCTTCACGAAGTCGTCGAAGTAGCGGATCGCATAGCCGGTCAGCCGGTCGAGCTCCGGGTGCGTCCTCGGCGTCACGCCGGGGGCATGGCGCGAGATGAAGCCCCACAGCACCGCCTTGTCATGCGCGTTGGAGGCGCTGACCAGATTGAGCAGCAGCGCGAAGGGCACCGGCAGGTCGATCGCCGGCGGGTTGCCGTCATGCATGTGCCAGACCGGGTTGCCGAGCCGTTCCTTCCAGTCCTGCCGCGGATAGGCGGACAGGAAGGCGTAGTATTCGTCGACCGCTTTCGGGATGACGTCGAAATAAAGCTTCTTGGCCTGCCGCGGCCGCTGATACATGTAGAGGCCGAGGCTCTCGGTCGGCGCGTAGGTCAGCCACTCGTCGATGGTGAGACCGTTGCCCTTCGACTTCGAGATCTTCTGGCCGTTCTCGTCGAGGAACAGCTCGTAGACGAAATGCTCGGGCGCGCGGCCGCCAAGGATGTTGCAGATGCGGTCGTAGATCGCCGCGTTGGTCTGGTGGTCCTTGCCGAACATCTCGAAATCGACGCCGAGCGCAGCCCAGCGCATGCCGAAATCCGGCTTCCACTGCAGCTTCACCTTGCCGCCGGTGACCGGCAGCGTGGTCTCGGAGCCTTCGTCGTCGAAGGTGATCGTGCCGGCCTTGGCATCGACATGCTTCATCGGCACGTAGAGCACGCGTCCGCTCTTCGGCGAGATCGGCAGGAACGGGCTGTAGGTCGCCTGACGCTCCGGCCCAAGCGTCGGCAGCATCACCGCCATGATCTCGTCATAGCGCTCGGCGGCGCGCAGCAGCACTTCGTCGAAGCGGCCGGACTTGTAATACTGGGTTGCGCTGGCGAATTCGTAGTCGAAGCCGAACGTGTCGAGGAAGCGGCAAAGCATCGCGTTGTTGTGGTCGGCGAAGCTCGCATAGTCGCCGCCGAATGGATTGGGCACTGCGGTCAGCGGCTTGTGCAGATAGGGCTCGAGCGCTGCGCGATCCGGCACGTTGTCGGGGATCTTGCGCATCCCGTCCATGTCGTCGGAGAAGCAGAGCAGCTTGGTCTTGACCTTGTCCCCGGTCAGCACTCGGAAGGCGTGCCGCACCATCGTGGTGCGCGCCACCTCGCCGAAGGTGCCGATATGCGGCAGGCCGGACGGGCCGTAGCCGGTTTCGAACAGGACGGTCTCGGGGAAATCCTTGTCCTTGTAGCGCGCAATGATCTTCTTGGCTTCCTCGAACGGCCACGCCTTGCTTTCGGCGGTAGCCGCAAGCATCTCGGGATTGAGATCGATGATGTTTGATCCCGTCATGTCACTTTCCAGCTCATGTGCCGGCTTGGCGGCACCAAAGATTTTTCAAACCGGTCTCTAGGCGCGACGGGCCGGAGCGTCAACGATTTGCGGCGGTTTTCCTTGCGGCGCCACAACGAGGCCCCTACGTTGAGGGCACCAATATCGAGGAGTTTTGAATGCGTTCACTGACGCCGCACGAAGCCATGATCTACCTGATGGTCATCACCTCGGCTTCGGACCGCGACATGACCGATGTCGAGCTGGCGCGGATCGGCGACGTCGTCCGCTCGTGGCCGGTGTTCATCGATTTCAACCAGGACAGGCTGGTCGCGGTGGCGCAGGAATGCCAGAAGGCGCTGAATGACGAGGCTGGGCTGGAAGGCGTGCTTGCGCGTGTCGCCGAGACATTGCCGGAGCGGCTCCGCGATACCGCCTATGCGGCCGCTTTCGAAGTGGCCGCCGTCGATCTCGAAATGCGCATGGAAGAGGTGCGGGTGCTGCAGCTCATCCGCCTCAAGCTCGACCTCGACACATTGACCGTTGCGGCTATAGCGCGCGCGGCGAAGGCGCGCCTGCGTACGCTGACCTGATATTGGCACGGACCGAGGGCTACTGAGATTCAGGTCAGGCCGAGCCGAAAGTAGTGGGTTCCGAGAACCGGAGTGGAGCGTACTTGAAGTACGTGAGCACCGGCCTACCGGCTGTAGCCTTAATTTAACTGCCACGCCGCTCCTAAGTGCTTCGACCGGCGAAGGCCGGAAGCGTAGGAACTCGCTACTTGCAGGCCGGCCTCACCTGAATATCGGCAGCCCTCAGAAGAAGCTCACCGGGAAATAGCGCAGGTAGAACTCGGCGAAGATGCCTTTGATCGAGATTTCCTGCAGCGCATAGTCGAACGCTGCCGCCAGCGCCGGGTCGCCCGCCCTGGTGGCGATCGCCATGCCCGAGCCCAGATATTCCGGCGCCAGATACGGCCCGCCGGCGAAGCGGCAGCAACCGGCGGCATTCGAGCCGCCCAGCCAGAAGGCAAAGCGCATGCCGTCGCCGAAGGCGGCATCGATCTTGCCGGCCTTGAGGTCGGCGTAGAGGTCCTCGGGCTTGTCGAAGGGCACCACCTGCACTGTGCTGAAATAGTCGCGCAGCATCTTCTCATGCGCCGAGCCTGCCATGACGCCGACCCGCTTGCTGCGCAGCTTGTCGAGGATCGGCTCGGTGAAGGCCTTGGCCTTCGGCATGATGAAGCGCGCCGGAAACTGCAGGTACGAACGCGAGAAGGCATATTTCTCGCGGCTTTCCGGCGTCGCCGCGATGCCGGCGATGATCGCCTCGCCTTCGCCCTTCTGCAGCGCGCCTTCCAACTCGTTCCAGGGCAGCGCCTGGATCTGACATTTCTCGACGATGCCGAGTTCCGCGCAGATCGCCCGCGCCAGGTCGATATGGAAGCCCGACAGCCGGCCGGCGCCGTCGAGGAAGTTGAACGGCGGAAAATCGGTGGTGGTGAGGAATCTCAATCGCGGCAGCGCGGAAAGGTCGGGCTTGGGCAGTCGTTCCTTGGCGTCCCACAGCACCGGCACCTTCGGCTCCGCGGCCTGAGTCGCGCCGGCAAGCGGCGTCCCCCCGATCAGCGCCGAGATCAGGGCTAGAAATATCCACCGGAAAGTCACGATAAGGTTCCGCCCAGTCATGTTCCTTGGCTTTTCGTACGAAAACAGTGCAGGCACAACGGTTTTTGATTTCAAACGGGCGAATTCGGCGTATGGTTTAGCACATCTGCAAGTGGCAGCATGCGCGCCGGCAACGGGGGAGGTCACCGGCGTCACGAAAAAGCTTGCGATGCGGGGGTTGATGGCGAAGGGTGGTTCGGGCATCTACCGTCGGTCATGAAGCAAAAGCAACATGGGGTAGATGTTGCGATGAGCATGTTCGATAGAACTCTGGAATACATAGACCAATTGCAACGCGCCAACACTGCCGCGGCGGTGTGCGAGCGGCTGCTCGGCGTCACCTCGAAATTCGGGCTGACGGCGCTGATGGCCGGAACCGTGCCGCAGCCCGGCACGCCGCGCGGCCAGCAGAAAGATCATGTGCTTCTCTGTGACTGGCCGGGCGAGTGGCTGGAGCGCTACGTGGCGCGCAACTATGTCGACCATGATCCAGTCGTCAGCCACATGAAGCAATTGCAGGCCCCGTTCCAGTGGCGGGAGGCCTCGCAGGCCATCATCATCGACAAGAGCAGCGACGAGGTCATGGGCGATGCCCGCGAGTTCAAGCTGCGCGATGGTCTCGCCTTCCCGTTGGTCACGCTCGACGGCCAGATCGTCATGGTCTCGTTGGGCGGCGAGTCCGTCGAGCTGTCGGAAGCCGAGTTCGGGATGGTCTCGCTGGTGTCGACCTACGCCGTCGGCCGTGCCATGCAGCTTCATACGATGGCCGGCAAGGTCATCGATCACATAGAATTGACGCCGCGCGAGCGCGAGTGCCTGCAATGGGCCGCGGTCGGCAAGTCCGAGTGGGAAATCTCGCAGATCCTCGGCATCTCGGAGCACACCTCCGAGAAACACCTTCTTAACGCCAAAAGCAAACTCGGCGCCGCCAATCGTGTGCAGGCAGTCGCCGAGGCGATCAGGCGTGGCTATATTAGCTAGGCTGGTCGTTTCGGCCTGGAAATGCTTGCCTGCGCCAGCACGCAACATTTTCGGGAAAGCCCGGCCGTATCTCCTTCCGGGAGACGGCTAATGCTTTCTTAACGCAAAAGCAAACTCGGTGCCGCCAACGGGTCCAAGCTGTCGCGGACGCCATTAGGCGAGGCTATATTAGCCAGGTCGGCCGTGCTGGCCTAGAAATTCTTGCCTACGCGATCGCGTAATATTTTCGGGAAAGCCCGGCCGTATCTTCCTCTTAAGCCCAGGAGACGGCTAATGCTTTTTTCCCTTACCACTCAGGAATTGATGGAGCGTCCCGACCTTTGGGAAGCGGTCCATCGCCTGCGCCACAGGATCTTCGTCGAGGAGATGGGATGGACCGATCTCGATCGCCCGGACGGCCTCGAGATCGACCAGTTCGACCATGAGGAGGCCGAACATCACCTTGTCATCCGCAACGGCGAACTCGCCGGCTACCAGCGCATGCTGCCGACGACGCGGGCGCATCTTCTGACCGACGTCCTGTCGGATCTCTATGAAGGGACGCCCCCGTCGGGGCCAAATGTCTGGGAGCTTACCCGCTATGCCGTGGCGCCGGGCTTTCGCGACGGGAAGCGCGGGGTTTCGACGGTCGGCACCGAGCTGATCGCCGGCTTCGTCGAATGGGGCCTCAAGCGCGGCGTCAACCAGGTCATCATCGAATTCGAACCGATGTGGGTGCTGCGGGCGCTGCAGCTGCACTTCCTGGCGACGCCGCTCGGCTACCAGCGCACCTATGGCAACCAGCAGGTCGTGGCGACGCTGCTCACCTTCACCGAGCACACGCTGAATGTGGTGCGCCAGCGCCGCAATCACTTCCTGCCGGTGCTGAACAGGGGCTATCCCGGCCAGCTCGGATTGCGGCAGGCTTCGTGAGGGAGGTGGTCATGAGCTTCCATCCCGAACCGGAACTGCGCGGCCACACGCTGGTCGTCACGGTGTCCTCGCATGACGGCCGGCCGGTGCTGGACAGGCATGCCTATGCGAGCCTCGCCCGGACCTTCCACGAGGCCGCCGTCAATGACGACGTCCGCGTGGTCGTGCTGCGCGGCCTCGCCGGCTGCTTCTGCCTTGGCGGCGACTTCTCGGAGTTCCTCGACGCCACCAAGCACAAGCAGCTCATCGCCGCCGTCACCGACATGTTCCGCATGCTGGCGACGTTCCCCAAGCCCGTCCTTGCCTGCGTGGACGGGGATGCCGTCGGTGTCGGCTGCACCATTCTGTTCCACTGCGACATGGTGATTGCTTCGAGGGGCAGCACTTTCAGGGTGCCCTTCGTCGATTTCGGCCTCGTGCCGGATGCCGCGACCAGCATCCTGGCGCCTCAGAAGCTCGGCTATGCCGGCGCCTTCCGGTTCTTCTGCCTGGGCGACACGCTGGGCGTCGAGGACGCCAAGGCGCTTGGCCTTGTCGGCGAGATCGTGGAAGGCAGCGCGGAGGAGATGGCCCTGGCGCGGGCAAGGCAGCTCGCCAAGAAGCCGGTTGCCGCGCTGCTGCAGACGCGCGGTCTGCTCAAGGGCGATACGGACGTTCTGTGCGACCGCATCGACCATGAGATATCGCTGTTCCAGCAGGCGCTCCAGGACGACGCAACGCTGAAGCGGCTGCAGCGGATCGCCCGCCTGGCCGCCTGAGCACTCTCGTAAAAAGCTCAGCGCCGCGCACCCCAAAGATGCGCGGCGCTGTAACGTTTGGCGGGCGCCGGTAAAGTTATTTCTCCAGGAACGACGGCCCTTCGCCGATGATCTTCTTGTCCTGCTTGCCGATGGCATCGAGATCGCGCCCGTCATAAGGCAGCGACAACAGGATCCGCTGGATGACGGCAAGCCGCGCGCGGCGCTTGTCGTTGGCGCGCACGACGATCCAGGGCGCGAACTCCTTGTGGGTGCGCTCGACCATCCGGTCGCGCGCCTCGGTGTAGTCGTCCCATTTGTTGATGCCGGCGATGTCGATCGGCGAGAACTTCCAGTTCCTCAATGGCGACCAGCGGCGATCATGGAACCGTTCGAGCTGCGTCTCGCGGCCGATGTTCAGCCAGAATTTGAAGAAGTGGATGCCCTCGTTGCAGATCATGCGCTCGAAATGCGGCGTCTCGTCGAGGAATTTCTCGCACTGCTGCGGCGTGCAGAACCCCATGACCGGCTCGACGCCGGCGCGGTTGTACCAGGAACGGTCGAAGGTGACGAACTCGCCGGAGGTCGGGAAATGATCGACATAGCGCTGGTAATACCACTGCCCAAGCTCCGTCGGCGTCGGCTTGGTCAGCGCCACGTTGCGCGCCGTGCGCGGGTTCATGTACTGCCGCAGCACGAAGATCGTGCCGCCCTTGCCGGCCGCGTCGCGTCCCTCGAACAGCGCCATCACCCGCTTGCCCGTAGCCTGCAGCCAGGTCTGCGCCTTGACCAGCTCGATCTGAAGGCACTCGAGCTCCTTATCGTAGTCCTCGCTGTTCATCTTCTTGTCGTAAGGATAGCCGCCGGCGGTGAGCTTGTTGGCCTCGATCCAGTCCGGAAGCACCGGGTTGTCGATGTCGAACTCGCGGTCCTTGCCGCCGATCTTGATCTTGATCGGTCCTGAGGCAGGCGCCGTTTCGGCTTGTTCCTTGGCTTTTTTCATCGAGACGAACCCTTTCCGGCTTGCGGACTCATGCTATGGAGCCTCTGCGACGCCGCGTGTCCGTCCGGACGCAATGACGCCGTAGCATGTTGATTTTGCGCATGAACCATTGCGAAAATCGATCCCGATTTTCAGGGCCATGCGCAAGGCTGGTCAAAGGCGATATCCGCTGGCCGGCTAACCGGGGGTAGCGCATGGTCGATACGGGCGCAGAGCGAAAAGGCGCGATGGAAGCCATCGTCGCCCGGCTGCGCCGCCGCCGCTGGTTGCTGGCCGCGGCCGTCGTCGCGATCTTCGCCGTCCATGCTTTCGGC
>NZ_RZSC01000252.1:0-7770 GCF_003998155.1 Mesorhizobium sp. M1E.F.Ca.ET.063.01.1.1 | reverse complement strand
GAGCAGGAACGCGCCCATGATGAGCGACAGCCGCCACGGCTGGCGGCGCCAGTGGCCAAACGTGAAGCCAAGCACGCTGCGAAAGGCGCTGGCGCGCAGATCAATCTTGAAACGAGCCATGATATTATCCGGGCGCAAACGTGCCCGGTCCCGGTAAAGTCGAATTGGAAAACCCGCGGCGGCGCCTGGGCGCCTGCAATGCGGAGGGTTCAATATGGCTGGCCGCTCGCCCTGGGGCGGCGACCGGCAACGGCAAAAGCCTCTCCCAGGTCCTGCCTTGCTCCGAAAGCCCTTCGGAGCGGCGCTGACCTAGGCCTCGCGGCCTCGCATAACGATGTCAAATCCTGCCATACGGTCCTCCCGAAAGGGAATCGCGGAGAGGCTCTTATAGAGTCGGCTCACCACCTCGCCAAGGCAGGCTGTCGCCAAAACGACATTTGGCCCAAGCACTGCGATGAATTTGCAACAACGGCCGGTTGTGCCCGATCCGAGCCGTCAGGCGGCAGGGTTGCGCTCCAGTCGCATATAGCGCCCGTCGGTCTCGAACCCGAACTTCCGGTAGAGGCTGTGGGCGTCGCTGGTCGTGAGGCTCCAATGGGACACGGTCTTCACCTCGGGGTGGTCGAGGAGGGCCTGCACGAGCCGCTTGCCAATGCCACGCCCGCGATGCTCCGGCCAGATGATGATGTCGGCAAGATAGGCGAAGACCGTGTAATCGGTGATCGCTCGGGCGAAGCCGACTTGCTTGCCGTCGACATAGGCGCCCACGCAAAGCGAGTGGGCGAAGGCTCGATGATGCATCTCGTCGTTGCGCGCGCCGCCCCAATAGCTCGCCATCAACTGGTCCGAGGTCGCCCGGAAGTCGATCCGCGACGGGTCGAAGCTGATTTCAACGTCAGGCATGGGCTGTGTCGACATACTGGGAGATATGCTAGCCGCGATCCCGGAACCGGTTGGTGATCGGGTAGCGGCGGTCGCGGCCGAAATTCTTCCTTGTGATCTTCACCCCCGGCGCTGCCTGCCGGCGCTTGTATTCGGCGATGTAGAGCAGATGCTCGACGCGCGCCACCGTGGCACGGTCATGGCCGCGCGCGACAATATCGTCGACGCCCATCTCATTCTCGACCAGGCATTCGAGGATGTCGTCCAGCACCGGATAGGGCGGCAGCGAATCCTGGTCGGTCTGGTTCTCGCGCAACTCGGCCGACGGCGCCTTGTCGATGATGTTCTTCGGAATCACCTCGCCCGATGGGCCGAGCGCGCCCGGCGGCACATGACTGTTACGCCAGCGCGACAGCGCATAGACCTGCATCTTGTAGAGGTCCTTGATCGGGTTGAAGCCGCCATTCATGTCGCCATAGAGCGTGGCGTAGCCGACCGACATCTCGCTCTTGTTGCCGGTGGTGACGACCATCGAGCCGAATTTGTTCGAGATCGCCATCAGGATCGTGCCGCGCGCGCGGCTCTGCAGGTTCTCCTCGGTAATGCCCTCCTGCGTGCCTTCGAAGAGCTGGGTCAACGCGTGCCGAAAACCTTCGACAGGCTCGAAGATCGGCACGATGTCGTAGCGGCAGCCGAGGGCACGGGCGCAGTCCTCGGCGTCTTTCAGCGAGTCCTTGGATGTGTAGCGGTAGGGCATCATGACGGTGCGCAGCCGCTCCTCGCCGAGCGCGTCGACGGCCAGCGCGGCGCAGATCGCGGAGTCGATGCCGCCGGAGAGGCCGAGCACCACATTCTTGAAGCCGTTCTTGTTGACGTAGTCGCGCAGGCCGAGCATGCACGCCCGGTAGTCGGCCTCTTCCCGCTCGGGAATCTTCGACATCGGGCCTTCCGAGCAGACCCAATGGTCGGAATTGTTTGCATTTTGCGCGCCTGCGGCGACGCGGCTTCTTTTCCATGTGGTGACGGCGACCGCTTCCTCGAACTGGCTCATCTGGAAGGCGAGCGTCTTGTCGGCGCCGATGGCAAACGAGGCGCCATCGAAGATCAGCTCGTCCTGGCCGCCGAGTTGGTTGGCATAGATCATCGGCAGGCCGGTTTCGATGACCTGGCGGATGACGACCTGGTGGCGGACGTCGATCTTGGCGCGGTAGTAAGGTGAGCCGTTCGGCACCAGGAGGATCTCGGCGCCGCTTTCGGCCAGCGTCTCGCAGACGGCGATATCGCCCCAGATGTCCTCGCAGATCGGAACGCCGATGCGCACGCCGCGGAAATTGACCGGCCCCTGCAGTTCCGGCCCGGCCTGGAAGACACGCTTCTCGTCGAACTCGCCATAGTTCGGCAGATCGAGCTTGTAGCGTTCGGCAATGATCTTGCCGCTATCGGCGAAGACGATCGAATTGTGCGTGCCCGACTTGCGCTTCAGCGGCGTGCCGATGATGACGCCCGGACCGCCATCGGCGGTGTCCTTGGCGAAATCCTGCGCTGCCTTTTCGCAAGCTTTCAGGAAGGCCGGCTTCAGCACCAGGTCTTCCGGCGGGTAGCCGGCGAGGAAGAGCTCGGTGTAGAGCACGAGGTCTGCGCCCTGGCGGGCGGCATCCGCCCTCGCCTCGCGCGCCTTGGCAAGATTGCCGGCGACGTCGCCGACAGTCGGATTGAGCTGGGCGACAGCGATGCGCAGGATGTCGGGTGCGTGGGTCATGCAGCGGATTTACCGTGGCCGAACACGCGCGGCAATGCCGATTGCTTGTGCCAATTAGGATCGATCGATTTTCGATCGTATCCTGATCGATCGATTTCGATCGCGACATCTCGCCGGTCAGGCCTAGTCGTTCATGTACTCGCTTAGCGCTTCCACGGAGCGGTTCTCGCCGATCGACATCGCCAGGATGCGCGATATGTGCCGGCGCGGCAGCCCGGTCTCGGCCGACCATTGATTGATCTGGGCCTGAATCCTGTCGAGATCTCGCTTCGAGGTCGGGCTTTCGGCGATGTCGAGGCCGGCATCGCGCAAGGCCGCCGCCATGTCGGTCGAGACGACAAAGGTGTCCCATTCCAGCCAGCGCAGGAAATACTGGCCGGTATTGCCGCCGAGTCGGCTGCCGTGCTTGGCGAGATAGGCGGTCAGCCCGACCTGGTCGTTAGCCGGCCATTCGGCGAGGAATTTGCCGAAGCTGCCATGCTCCTTTGACACCCGATCGACGAAGGCGGCATTGTCGCGGACGGATTTGATCTTCTGCGGGTTGCGCACGATCCGCTTGTCGGAAGCGAGCTCGTGCCAGAAATCGTCCGGCTGAAACAGGAGCCGCTTCGGCTCGAAACCAAGGAAGGCCTCCTCGAAACCCGGCCATTTCTGCTCGATCACGCGCCAGACGAAGCCGGCGGCAAAGATGCGCTCGGCCATGGTGGAGAGGATGCGGTCGTCGGGGACCTTCGCCACTGCCCGATTGTCGGGCATCGGCCCGAGCAGCGACGCCAGCGCTTCCTCACCGCCCTTGCGCTTTGCCGCCCGGGCTCGAATCTTCTGGAAGTCAAGCATCTGCGTCCTCGCCTGTGCCGATCAATCTATCACTTCCCGTTCACGCCGGCAGCCTCTACCTCTATGAGCAATTCCAGGAAAAGTGCATTGCGGTTTTCCGTCCGGAATTGCGTGGGAGCAGATATGCAGGCCTGGCGATGGAGAAGACGATGAACAAGACGGTCGAGGATATGGCGAACCGCTGGCTGAAGCGAAGGCCGGATGGTTTGAGCCCGCTTGAGAGCCGCGTGCTGCAATCCACGCTCGAACGCACCACCATCACCAGGGATACCAACAAGGCGATCGCCTTTCACCTGACCTTTGGCGACCGCGTCGCCGACACCATCGCCCGGATCGGCGGCTCATGGTCCTTCATCCTCGGCTTCATCGCTTTCCTCATCTTCTGGACTTTCGGCAATGTCTGGCTGCTTTCGCGCGACGCTTTCGACCCCTACCCCTTCATCTTCCTCAACCTCGTGCTCTCCATGGTCGCCGCCCTGCAGGCGCCGGTGATCATGATGTCGCAGAACCGCCAGACCGAGCGCGACCGCATCGACGCCGCCCACGATTATGAGGTCAACCTGAAGGCCGAGATCGAGATCATGGCCCTGCATGAAAAGCTCGACGAGCTGCGCCACAGCGAAATCATCGGCATGCGCGACGAGATCCTGCGCATGGCCGAGCAGATCAGGCGGATCGACGAGAAGCTGTCGGCGCGGTCCGAAAGCTGATGACCGAGGTTATCCACCGTCTCATCGAACAATACGGCCTGGTCGCGGTATTCCTGGGCTGCGTCGCCGAGGGCGAAAGCGCCGCGATCCTTGGCGGCTTCTTCGCGCATCAGCAGGTCTTCGTGCTCTGGCAGGCTTTCGTGGCCGCATTTCTCGGCGCCTTCGCCGGCGACACGTTCTTCTTCACCCTCGGCCGCAGCTTTGCCGATCATCCCTATGTCGTCAGGCTGCGCAGGCGGCCCGGGTTCCGCCGCGCCTACCGCCTGCTCAACACCCATCCCAACATCTTCGTGCTGACCAACCGCTACGTCTACGGGATGCGCCTTGTCGGCGGCATCGCCGCCGGGCTGTCAACCGTGTCGGTGCCGCGCTTCGTCATCCTGAACGCCATCTCGTCGGCGGTCTGGGCTGCCCTGTTCGGCACTGTCGGCTACGTCTTCGGATTGGGAGCGGAGCGCATGGTCGGCCAGGCGTTCGCCCGTCACGAGCGTCTGCTGATTGCGTTGGCGGTCGGTCTGGGGGTGGCGATCCTTGCTTGGCTGGTCGCTCACCACTTCGCCGGAAAGGAGCGCGTCAAGGACGCACGGGACGGCCAGGCAAATCGTTGATTCTGGGTTTCGTCCTGTACCGGCAAGATCAGATCGGCGCTCCGACGATGCGTTCGATAAGAGCGATGGCCCAGACAGCGGCCGCAACCACGATCGAAATCAGCACGGCCAGCGAACCACAATCCTTGGCGAGTTGGATGTCGACGTTGAATTCGCGGCTGAACGCATCGCAGGCCGCCTCGATTCCGGTGTTGAGCACTTCGACTATGATCAGCAGCAGCACTGCGGCGATCAACAGCGCATAGCCACGCCAAGACACCGAGATGAACCAGCCAGCCGGCAGGGCAAGCGCCAGCAGCAAGAGTTCCTGCTGGAATGCCTTTTCATGGGCAGCCAGCTTGCGGAAAGCCCGCACCGAATTGATGAAAGCGTCGATCAGCCGCTGCATGCCCAGCCTCGTTTCGAGTCACAGGCAGGGGATTATCGCAATGGCCGGATCAAGGGAAGCCGCCCAAAATCATCCGTCCGCAACCTTGATCGCCGGCGTCGACTTCTCGAACTGCGGCAGCCCGTCGTAGATCGCGTAATAATCTCCCTTGTCGCCGACGAAGATGTGGCTTTCGGCCGAAAGGCCGGTCGGTTTGTCGAACGAACCGGCCATGATCGAGATGGTGTCCAGTTCGTTGTGCTTCCAAAACAGCACCGAGCCGCAGCCGCGGCAGAAGCCGCGTTTCGCGACATCGGAAGCGCCATACCAGGTGAGCGCCTCGGCGCCCTCTATGTCGATATCGGCATCTTTCGAGGCGGTCGCGGCAACGAAATGGCCGGGTTGCTTGCGGCATTGCGAGCAATGGCAATAGACCACCCCGCGCAACGGTCCCCTCGTCCTGAAGCGCACCGCCCCGCACAGGCACGATCCACTATGATTGTCGTCCATCCCGGCCTCCTTCGATATCGTTCGCCTCGATCGTCGCCGGACAGAATTCCAGCTTTATGGTTGCCGGGCATGGACAAATGCGACACCGAAGCGGCGCTATTCGAAAGCCGTTTCTGCACCGAACTGCCCCCTGTGGTAGCGACAATGATGAGGAAATGCAGGCTATTAAGGAAACTTTAGCGCGGCTGCATTTATGATTCCTGCAAGCGATGGTCGTGTTGGGGACGCGCCATCGCATCGCAAATTCTGATTCAAATCCCCGTGTGGGCGACTCCCGGCGGTGGCAAGGTCTCCGGTCGCACTGAAGGGTGATGAACAGGATATGCAACCGGCAGCGGTCCCGACCGACAGGAATAGCGACATCGCCAGCACCGTTGTGGCGACCATGCGCCAGCTTGGCGTGCTCGGCCTGCCGCGCAACTACGAGATCTTCTACGAAGCGCTCAACGGCAGCAATCACGAACTCAGCCTTGCCGTCGTCTCGTTGAGCAACCGGCCAACGCAGGAGGATCTCGACGGCATCGGGCGCAGCTTCTTCCCGCAGCACCATGGCCCCGCCATTGTCGAACATGCCCGCGAGATGGTCGCCAAGGAGCTCGAGGACATCGCCTCGCTGTTGCGGAGCGAGCGCACGCATATCGAAAAATACGGCCGCATCCTCGACGAGACGTCGAGCGGCTTGAGCAATCGAAGCCTGCTCTCGCAGGATCTGCTGCACAAGATTGCCGGCGCCATGTCGGCAGCCACCAGTTCGACGCTGGACCACAACCGCCAGATCGCCAGCACGCTCAGCGAAAAGACCGCCGAACTCGAGAGCGTCAAATCGAAGCTCGAGGAATACAAGCGGCTCGCCGATACCGATCCGCTGACGCAGATCTGGAATCGCCGCGCCTTCGACAAGGAAATCACCCGCATCTACAACAGCAACCGCGGCATCCTGTTCAACGCGTTGATCCTTGCCGATATCGATCGCTTCAAGGACATCAACGACCGCTACGGCCACCCGGTAGGCGACAAGATCATACAGATCGTCGCCGAGATCTTCCGATCCAGCGTCCGCGCCGACATGTTCGTGGCCCGCACGGGCGGCGAGGAGTTCGCGCTTATCGTCGAAGGCGCCAGCGAGGACACCACCTACGAGATCGCCGAGCGGATCCGCGTGCTGATCGAACAGACGCCGTTCACCAGCAGCCAGACCGGCATGAACTATGGCACCGTGACCGTGTCCATGGGCATCTGCATGGCTTCCGAGGCCGACAACCCGGAAGACCTCTACACCAAGGCCGACCGTGCGCTCTACCGCTCCAAGGTCAGCGGTCGCAACCGCGTGACAAGGCATTCCACCATGGCCGGCCGTGCCGGCAAAGGTTGGCTGCTCTACAAGAAAGATTGAGTTCAGCAAACGCATCCTCCGTCGGGGCAGCCCCTTTCCAAATGAATTTTTGTGGACTATATTTTCCACAGAAATGAAAGGGTGCGCTCATGCCACGTCCAGTCGCTGCCGCGACGGCGATGGAGAATGCCGTCATTACCAAGGCTACGCTGCGCGCGGCCGACCTACTCGACATCACCGCGAGGACGCTGGCGCTGGTCATCGGCGTCTCGGAAGCGACGGTCTCGCGCATGCGCAAGCAGGAATTCCTGCTCGAGCGCGGCACCAAGCCGTTCGAGCTTGCGGTGCTGTTCGTCCGGCTGTTCCGCTCGCTCGACGCCATCGTCGGCGGCGACGAGACCGTCGCCCGGGCATGGCTGAAGAACCCGAACACGGCGCTCGACGGCACGCCGCTCGAAAAGATCCTCACCATTGCCGGACTTGTCGATGTCATCGCCTACCTGGACTCCCGACGCGCTCTCGTCTGAGGCCGTCAGGCTCGAAGGCAAGTATTGGCGGATGGTCGAGGCGCAGCACCGCGTCTCGACGCTCAAGCTCGTCGACACGCTTGACGAACAGGGCCTGCTGGAGGACCTCATCGAGGAGACCAAGCCGCGGGTCCCGCTCGAATGCCGCCATCTTCATTATCTTCTGGCGACACCCTTCCGCTACGGCTCGATCTATCCGTATGGCTCGCGCTTCCGCCGCGCGGGCAAGACCAAAGG
>NZ_RZSC01000251.1:0-7776 GCF_003998155.1 Mesorhizobium sp. M1E.F.Ca.ET.063.01.1.1 | reverse complement strand
CCTTCAATGTATCTACCATCGTGTCGAGGGTGACATGCATGAGCGGGTTCTCGTTGAAAGATATAAAGATATGTTTATGTCGAATTTGAAACCCTGGCAAGCGCTATGTCGCTTCCGGACAAGAAAATGGCGCAGCCATGATCCGCGCGCCGAAAACGGTTGAGTGGACGGAACGCGATGTTCGAGACGCGCGAGGGTGAGAAGCTCCTGGAGGCCGACCCGGCGGATATGCCGCCGGATGGCCATATCGTCTTCATCGGTCACATCCTCTCGCCCTGGACCAGTCGTGAGGATTGTCCGAAGAACATGCGCGCAGCCCGCGAGACCGGACGGACGGCAGCGATTCTGATCGAGGAGGCCTACCGCCCGGGACTGCGAAACCTCGACCGCGCCAGCCACATCGCCGTCCTGTCCTGGCTCGATCACGCTCCGCGGAATCTCATCGTGCAGAAACCACGCCATGCTGCCGAACCGAAAGGCGTTTTCTCGCTGCGCTCCCCCGCCCGGCCGAACCCTGTCGGTCTGCATGTCGCGAAGCTCGTCGCGCTCGATATTGAGGCAGGCCGTATCGAGATCGATGCCATCGATGTGCTCGACGGCACGCCGGTCATCGACATCAAGCCCTACTACGCTTCGATCGATGCCTTCCCGGAAGCGACCATTGCCGGGCGCGACGAGAAATGAGCGCGCCCACCGGCCGCCGCCGCGCCATCGCCAAGGCGTTGACCGCGCTCTTGCCGCTCGCCCCCTATGCCGACATGGAAAAGATCCGCGCCGACGCCGGGGCCGTGCATATGAAGAGTTTGCCGCCGACGATCGCAGTGTGGCTGGCAACCATCGCCCATGTCCGCCACGCCCATACCGACTACGAGAAGCTGCTTGCCGAAGGCTATGACCGGGACTCGGCGCGCTTCTTCGTCATCGAGCGGACCAATGAGGTGCTCACCCGCTGGCGCGCGACGCGCTTGCTGGACGAGGACGACGAGGACGAGTGAGGCTGACGGGAACCGCCTCGAACGCGGCAGCCGCCTCGCAGGCCAAGCGGCGCCGGTGACCTGGCTCTACTGCGTCCGGAGCCGCACGCTAGCCTGCCGCAGCGACGAGGGAGGAATGATAGAAATGAGCCAAGCCGCCGCCAAGCCCGCCGGGCCGCTCCCCGTTCTGTCAGATCGTTATCTCGACCCGCACGCCTATCCGGACGGCGTGGCTTACCTGGATGGCCAATATCTGCCGATGTCCCAAGCCAAAGTCTCGGTGCTGGACTGGGGCTTCCTGCATTCGGACGCCACTTACGATACGGTTCATGTCTGGGATGGCCGCTTTTTCCGTCTCGACCTGCATCTCGAGCGTTTCTTCGGCGGGCTGGAAAAGCTTCGCATGACCATCCCGTTCGACCGCGACGGCGTCGCCGAAATCCTTCACAATTGCGTTGCACTGTCGGGCCATCGAGCCGCCTATGTCGAGATGCTGTGCACGCGCGGCGCTTCGCCGACCTTCAGCCGCGATCCGCGTCAGGCGATCAACCGCTTCATGGCTTTCGCCGTCCCCTTTGGCTCGGTCGCCAATGCCGAGCAGTTGCGAAGCGGCCTCCATGTCGCGATCAGCGACAAGGTCCGCATTCCGCCTGCCTCGATCGATCCCTCGATCAAGAACTATCACTGGCTGGACCTGGTGCGTGGGCTCTATGATGCCTACGACCGCGGCGCCGATACCGCGCTGATCCTCGACTTCAGCGGCAACCTCGCCGAAGGTCCAGGCTTCAACGTGTTCTGCGTCAAGGCGGGCAAACTGTCGACGCCCGCCGTCGGCGTGCTGCCCGGGATCACGCGCCGTACCGTGTTTGACCTATGCGCCGAGGCGGGGCTCTCTGCGGTGGCGACGGATGTCAGCGTGGCTGCGCTGAAAGAGGCCGACGAAGTCTTTATCACCTCGACCGCCGGCGGCATTATGCCCGTCACGACGATCGACGGCGCCCCCGTGGCCGATGGCAAGGTCGGTACGATCACCGAGCGTCTGATGCGCCTTTACTGGCAGAGGCATGAGGACCCGGCCTGGTCGAGCGCGGTGCGCTATCCCTGACCCTGCCACCAAATAATTCCGGCGGCGCCTCTGGAAAAGCGCCGAGAGCGCCGTATATGCAGCAAGCGGAGTATCCTCCGTTTACATCCGGAATACATCGTCCCCCAGAGCAATTCCAGGAATGCCCGCAGCGGTTTTCCGACCGGAATTACGCGAAAACAAAGACTTGGAGTGGCTCGGCGATTCCGAGAAACGCTGAAACCCCTCTAAGGGCAAGGATCACAGATCATGACTGACAGGGTTTGGTTCATCACCGGATCGTCGAAGGGTTTTGGCCGCGTCTGGGCCGAAGCCGCGCTCGCCCGCGGCGATCGCGTCGCGGCAACCGCGCGCGATGCCGGCACACTCGCCGATCTCGTCGAAAAATATGGCGACAACATTGCCGCCATCAAGCTCGACGTCACCGACAAGCAAGCGGTCGACGCCGCGATCGCCGAGGCGCACAAGCGCTTCGGCCGGCTCGACGTCGTCATCAACAATGCCGGCTACGGCCATTTCGGCGCCATCGAGGAGGTCTCCGAGCAGGAAGCGCGCGACCAGATCGAGACCAACGTCTTCGGCGCGCTTTGGGTCACCCAGGCTGCGCTGCCTATCATGCGGGCGCAGCGCTCCGGCCACATCATCCAGATCTCCTCGATCGGCGGCGTCAACGCCTTTGCCTCGCTCGGCCTTTATCACGCTTCGAAATGGGCGCTGGAGGCGTTCAGCCAGTCGCTCAGCCTGGAGGTCGCCGAATTCGGCATCCATGTCACGCTGGTCGAACCGGGTGGCTTCTCCACCGACTGGGCCGGCCCGTCGGCCAAGACATCGAAAGCGATCGAGGCTTACGCGCCCGCCCGCGCCGCGATGGCCGAGCGCCGCAGCCGCGCTGTCGCCGGCGATCCCGAGGCGACCGGTCCGGCAATGCTGGCTGTCGTCGACGCTGCCGAGCCGCCGCTGAGAGTCTTCTTCGGCGATGGCGGCCTGCCGATGATCCGCCAGGAATACGCCAACCGTATCGCCACCTGGGAGAAGTGGGACGATATCTCGGTCATGGCCCAGGGCGCCAACAAGAACCGCAAGGCGGCTTGAACGCGCAAGGCCGCGCTGCGAAAGCGGCGCGGCCTTGACCTAAGCGCGATAGATCCACTGCTCCGGCACCCGCACCGAGATCTCCTCGCCTGCTCTGATGATGCCTGGCTTCTCGACCCAGGCGACGAGGCCGCGCAGCCGCTTCGCCGCCTTGGGGAACAGCAGCGCTCCCGCCTCACGATCAGCCATGTCGGCGTTCTCGGCCACCGAGCGCCCGGAGAAGCGGCAGGGCCCGTTTTGCGCATCGATCTTGATGGTCACGCCTTCCTTGAAGAACAGCAAGGACCCCGCCGGCAGCATGGAGAGACGCGGCAGGCCCTCGATCAGCAGGTTGGCGCCGATCCATTCCGGCTTGATCTCCGCGATGCCCATGCGCTCGGCGACCATGGCAAGCTCGTCCGCCGCCACGAGTGACAACTGCCTCTCGTTGCGCATCTCGGTGCCGCGTGGATACCAGGGCTCGCGCCCGCCGGACCGTCGCGTCGCGCCGGCATGGAAATCGCCCTCGATGCCGTCGAAGCCGAGCCGCAATTCCTCCACCGGTCTCGTCTCGAAACGATCGAAAGGCGCTTTGTAGAGCGCGGCCGCCTTCGCCGCGAGCTTGTGGGCCGGCACGATGTCGACGGACTGCTCGGTCGCCGGGGAGAGCTCTGAATTGGTTTTGGAGTCTTGCATGTCGCGGCTCTAGCGATCCCCTGCCTTGCGGTCCAGTCGAAAGCGCTGATGGTCCGATCAACCAGCTTGATACGCGGATGATCACGATCTTCTTACCGAAAACGCTATCCGATTTCGCCATGCGCCGTATTGCCGCCCCGCGTCATCGATCTGATGGTAGCCCCTGGCAGGAGGTATCCAAATGCATCCCGCACCCGCAATCGCCGCGCTCTGGCTGATTTGGGTCGTGTCTTGGCTCTTGGCCGCCGCTTGGGCCGACCCGGTGCAAAAGCGTGCAGGCTTCCGGGCTGAGTTCCGTTATCGCATCCTGTGGGCCATCGGCACGATCCTGCTGTTCGTGCCGGCGCACGGCTATGTCGGCCGGCTGCGGGTTTGGACGCCGACGCTGACGGAAGCATGGATCTGCGTTGCCCTGATCGCCATCGGCCTCGCCTTCTCCTGGTGGGCGCGCCTGCATCTCGGCCGGCTTTGGTCCGGCACCATCACCGCCAAGGCCGACCACCGCGTGGTCGATACCGGCCCTTACGGGTTGGTCCGCCACCCGATCTATAGCGGCCTGCTGCTGGCAATCCTCGCCACCATGGCGGCCAAGGGCACGGTCTGGGGCATTGCCGGCGCAGTGCTGCTGATCATCGGCATCGTCGTGAAGGCCAGGCTGGAAGAGAGCTTCCTGCGCGGCGAGCTCGGCACCGCCTATGACGACTATGCCAGGCGCGTGCCCATGCTGGTGCCCTTCGCACCGGCATAGATACGAGGGGTCACAGCATTTTCAACAGCGCGCCGCCGATCGAATAACCGGCCCCGAAGGCGCAGAGCAGGCCGAAATCGCCGGCCTTCATGTCGGCGTGGTTCTCCGACAGCGCCACGATCGCGCCGGCGCCAGCCGTGTTGCCGAGCCGCTCCAGCACCATCGGCGCGCGGTCGTGGCCGACATCGTGGCCGAAGGCGAGTTTCAGGATCATCGCGTTCATGCGCGCATTCGCCTGATGCAGCCAGAAGCGGCGGATGCCTTGCGGCGTCAGCCCATGCTCGGCCAGGAATTCGACGATGAATTTGTGGCCGGCGACGGTGACTTCCTTGAACACCTTGTTGCCGACCTGCTTGATCAGGTTGCCCTCGAGCTTGATCATGTAGGGATCGTCCTGGGCGGTGCGGGTGTGGTAGCCGAGATTGGTGCGGATGTTGTTCGACAACTGCGTCCAGGTGCGCGTGTCGAGCACCTCGAAGCGTCCCGGCCGCTTTTCGCCCTGGTTGAGCCCCTCGACGATCATTGCGACGGAAGCGTCGCCGAAGATGAAATGCGTCTGCCGGTCGCGGAAGTTGAGATGGCCGGTGATGATCTCGGGCGTCGAGACCAGGATGCGCCTGTGCGCCCCTGCCCTGACCAGGTTGACCGCGATGTGCAGCGCGGCCGCGGCGGAAGAACAGCCCAGTCCCATGTCGAAGCCGGCGCCCCTGGTGCCCAGCGCCTCCTGCATCTCGATGGCGATCGCCGGATAGGGCCGCTGATGATGCGAGGCCGAGCAGATCACCAGGTCGATATCCGAGGGCTGCAGGCCAGCATGGTCCAGCGCCTTTCTGGAGGATGCGATGCCGAATTCAGCCTGGAGCGACAGCGCGTCGTCCGGCCGCGCCGGAATGCGCGGCGCCATGCGGGTGGGATCGAGGATGCCCTCGCGCTCGACCACATGGCGCGTCCGCACGCCCGACGCGTGGACGATGAAGTCACTGTCCGACTTCTGCAGCAGCGTCTCGCCGGTAACAGCGCGGCGTGCATTCTCGGTGTCGACCCAGCTGTTGAAGCTCTCGACCAGCTCTTCATTGGTGATGACGGCTTCAGGAATTTCGGCGCCGATGCCGCTGATGATGACGCGATGCATGTCCAATCCGTCCGGGGCACGGGCGTTGCGGGCTCTGATGTGGGCGCGGACACGGCCCGGCGCAACCCTTGTCGCATTCGGCAGGTTTATGCCAGCTTAAACCAGCCGCCGGTCCCAGTTATCGCGATGAGTTGACCGGAAGCGGTCAGGCCCGCTTGGCGATGATGAAGATGCGCGGAAAACGCAGCAACACCTTGCCGTTCGCCATCTTCGGATGGGCCTGTGCGATCTTTGCCGTATAGCTGTCGAGGAACGCCTTCTTCTCAACCGCGTCGAGCGGATCGAGGAAGGGCTTCAGCCCCGTCGACTTGACCCATTCGACGATCGCTTCGGCATCCGCCAGCGGATGGTTGTAGATCGTATGCCAGATGTCCACGCGATCCGCGAGCGGCGACAACAGATCGTAGTAGAACGAAACCGGCGGCAGCGGTCCGCGCGCCGCGCCCTCGAGCTTGGCCGCGAACGGCATCTCGGCCGCCGTATCGCGCATCAGCTTGTGTGCGGGTTCGCCGAGATTGTCGGGCATCTGGATGGCCAAGGCGCCGCCTGGCGCGAGCAGCCCCATCAGCCGCTGGAACACCGCCGGGTGCTCCGGCAGCCACTGGAAGACGGCGTTGGCGAAGATGACGTCGACCGGGTTCTCCGGCTGCCAGGCGGAAGCATCCGCGAGTTCGAAATTGACGTTGGGCAGCCGCGCCCTCGCCTTCTCGATCATGTCGGGCGAGGTGTCGAACCCGCTGACCTCGGCATCCGGCCAGCGCTCGACCAGAAGCTCGGTCGAGTTGCCTGGGCCGCAGCCGATGTCGACGACGCGGCGCGGAAAGTCGACGGGAACTTGTGCCGCCAAGTCCCGCGCGGGCCGCGTGCGCTCGTCCTCGAACTTCAGATATTGGGCGGCGGACCAGTCAGCCATTCGATCACCTCCGCTCGTCCTCGCCGCCGGCTTTGTCCCTACCGCGTCAGCCGCTTGTGCGTCATGCGGTGCGGGGTCGCCGCTTCCGCGCCCAGGCGGCGCAGCTTGTCCTTCTCGTATTCCTCGAAATTGCCCTCGAACCATTCGACATGCGCGTCCCCCTCGAAGGCGAGCATGTGGGTCGCCATGCGGTCGAGGAACATGCGGTCGTGGCTGATGATGACCGCGCAGCCGGCATAGGCTTCCAGCGCGTCTTCCAGCGCGCCCAGCGTTTCGGTGTCGAGGTCGTTGGTCGGTTCGTCGAGCAGCAGCACATTGCCGCCGCCCTTCAGCATCTTGGCCAGGTGCACGCGGTTGCGCTGGCCGCCCGAAAGATTGCCAACCTTCTGCTGCTGGTCGCCGCCGCGGAAATTGAAGGACGAGCAGTAGGCGCGGCTGTTGATCTCGTGCTTGCCGAGCTTGATCACCTCGGCGCCGCCGGAGACCTCTTCCCAAACCGTCTTGTTCGGGTCGAGCGCGTCGCGGCTCTGGTCGACATAGCCGAGCCTCACCGTCTCGCCGATGCGGATCGAGCCGGCATCCGGCTTTTCCTGGCCGGTGATCATCTTGAACAGCGTCGTCTTGCCGGCGCCGTTCGGGCCGATGACGCCGACGATGCCGCCCGGCGGCAGCTTGAACGACAGGTTCTCGATCAGAAGCTCATCGCCGAAGCCCTTATTGAGGCCTTCGATCTCGACAACCACATTGCCGAGGCGCTCGCTCGACGGGATGACGATCTGCGTGTCGGTCGGCTTGCGGTTCTGCGATTGCTCGACCAGTTCCTCATAGGCCTTGATGCGCGCCTTGGATTTGGTCTGCCGCGCTTTCGGCGAGGACTGGATCCACTCGCGCTCGCGCCAGATCGCCTTCTGGCGGGCGTCGTCCTCGCGCCCTTCCTGGATCAGGCGCTTGGCCTTGGCGTCGAGATATTTGGTGTAGTTGCCCTCATAGGGGATGCCGCGGCCGCGGTCGAGCTCGAGGATCCAGCCGGTGACGTTGTCGAGGAAGTAGCGGTCGTGGGTAATGATCAGCACCGAGCCCGGATAGTCGCGCAGATGCTTTTCCAGCCATTGCGTGGTCTCGGCGTCGAGATGGTTGGTCGGCTCGTCGAGCAGCAAG
>NZ_RZSC01000250.1:0-7783 GCF_003998155.1 Mesorhizobium sp. M1E.F.Ca.ET.063.01.1.1 | reverse complement strand
CATCTCCAGCGTTCGATTTATCGGCATTTGTTTACCAGGCTTGCTGTTCCAGATGATGCTGGTTCGATCTCGATCTTTCTGACGACGCATTCTCCGCATATCGCGAGCATCGCGCCGTTGAACTCTATCGTGCTTCTGAAGGATGCCCACAATCAGGGGACCGTGGCTACGTCTGCGGCACAGATTACTCTCTCCACCGCGGAACGCGACGATCTCGCGCGATATCTGGACGTCACACGTGCAGAAATCCTGTTCGCGCGCGGTATCGTGCTAGTCGAAGGAGATGCCGAGAAGTTTCTTGTTCCCGAGTTCGCAAAACAGCTGAACATCGACCTCGACAAGCTTGGGATTTCGATCTGCTCGGTCGCGGGAACGAATTTTAGGCCCTACGTGAAATTTTTGACCGCCCTCGGCATTCCGATTGCCTCAATCACCGATTGGGATCCTGCACTTGGAAAAACACCGCTAGGCATCGCACGCGCAACGAAACTGTGTCTTCTGATCGAAGGGCTTAAAGATGGTGGCAATGTTGCGACGCTCAGAGATGAGATCAAACGGATCAACGACGATGAGGATGAAGACGACCTCGCGGAAAAATTCGAGGAGTTCGGCATCTTCACCAATGCGCACACGCTGGAAGTAGACCTTTTCAATGGGGGATTCGCAGACAAAATGCTGGACGTACTCGATACCGTCGACTTCGGAGCTGCTCGAAAACAAAAGCTATCTGATTGGCGCACCGACAACAGCGACCTTGACATCGACGAGTACCTTAAGATGATCGAAGCCACAGGAAAGGGCCGTTTTGCCCAGCGCCTCGCTTCCAAGGTAGCCGGCATCGAACCGCCAGCGTACATCCGCAAGGCACTGGAGTTCGTGGCGGCCCGTGTCTAGCCCAAACCTTTATCTACGTGCGGCCGAGGACCTTCGTGCGAACGAAGGGCAGTGGAACGCCTATAACTCGACAGGGCACTGCGTCGTTCTTGCCGGTCCGGGCAGCGGCAAGACCAAGACCCTCACGCTTAAGCTCGCGCGAATGCTTGCCGAAGATGTTGACGAGCCCCGCGGCATAGCGTGCATAACTTACAACAACGAGTGTGCGCGCGAACTGGAGGACCGCCTCCTCGGCCTAGGCATCGAGGCGAGCAGACGTGTCTTTATTGGCACGGTTCACTCCTTCTCGCTGACGCAGATCATTCTTCCCTACGCAAAAGTCGCGCAGATGGGCTTGCCAGACGGCTTTCAGGTTGCGACGCGCACAGAGCGGGCAACCGCATTGGATCGAGCCTATCGGCGTATTGGTGGGGGACCGCAGAACCCACAAGATTTGGATTTCCCGATGGGGACGTACCGCCGTTCGATCCTGAACCGGGACACCACCCAATGGCGAGAATCAAGCCCAAGAATGGCGGCGCTAGTAGAAGCTTTTGAAGCGGAATTGCGATCGCTCGAACGCATCGACTTCGACGATATGCCCCTGCTGGCGGTGCGCGCATTGCGGCAACACAACTGGTTGCAGAGAGCGGTACTCGCCAAATACCCCATACTTGCTGTCGACGAGTATCAAGATCTAGGTCGAGCTTTGCACCGCATGGTGATGGGTTTTTGCTTCAGCACTGGAATGCGTTTATTCGCGGTTGGAGATGTCGATCAGTCGATCTACGGCTTCACCGGGGCGAACCCCGAACTGCTCAGGCAAGTCGCCGATCGCGACGACGTTGAAACGGTGCCCCTGCGTTTGAACTACCGTAGTGGCTCGCGGATCGTTACCGCATCCACCTATGCTTTGGGGGAAGACCGAGGTTATCAGGCCGCTGACGGACAGCCAGAGGGCGATGTCTATTTCCATCCTCGTTCCGGTGGCTATGATCAACAGGCCCGCTATGTCCTCGATACGATCCTACCGGCCATTCAGGAACGGCAGCCGGACATAGGGATTGGCGACATCGCTATCATCTATCCTGCGGCTTGGATCGGAAACGCGTTGGCAACGGCCGCGACTGCCCGTTCGGTTCCGGTTCTCCGGACGGACGGGAACTCCATCTATCCGCGCAACAGCCGCTTGATGAGATGGGTCGAGCTATGCGCGGAATGGTGCTGCGGCGGGTGGCGAATCGGCGTCCCCCTTTTCAGCAGAGTCGCTAATGAGGGATTGAGGTTCTTTTCCGAGGAGCTGCCTAACGAGAATTCGCAGATGGAATTCCAGAGGCAGCTCGTGAAGTTTCTTTGGGATCGCCGCGACGGGACAGTGGACCTGCGCGACTGGCTCGAAAGCCTGCATACGCAGCTTGTCTCCGGCCTGCTCACCGGCGCTCGGTCTCTCCAGGACGAACGCGAGACGTTCTTGACCTTTTTGGGCCGATGCACGGATGGAGACTGCAGCCACATGGTGCTGTCAGAGTTCGCCGGCCAGAGTGACGGAGATCACCTCAAGCTGACTACGCTGCACAGTTCGAAGGGGCGCGAATTTGCAGCCGTGGTTATGTTCGGAATAGATGAAGGCAGAATACCCCGCACGGATGACACGGGTCGAAAACTTGTCGAGGCACGGCGGCTCTTCTACGTCGGGTTCACCAGGGCACAGCGGGAGGTGCATATCGTGTACTCAGCACCCAATCCCTCGCAATTTGTCACCGAGGTGGAGGAGCGACTTGCAGGCTAGGTGCGTGGTTTGTGGATCATAGTAAGTTTGCCCTTCGGTTGTGTCTGAACCGCGCCGGGTTGATCGGAGGCTCCAACTCCTGAGAGCCATGACAAGCAAGACGACCAACAAGTTCTCTCCCGAGGTCCGAGCCCGTGCGGTGCGGCTGGTTCTGGATCACGAAGGCGAGCATGCCTCGCGGTGGGCGGCGGTGTCGTCGATCGCCGCCAAGATCGGCTGCACGGCGCAGACGCTGCATGAGTGGGTGAAGAAGGCCGAGCGCGACAGTGGCGTGCGAGCCGGTGTGCCTACGGATGTGGCGACGAAACTCAAGGCTTTGGAACGCGAGAACCGCGAGCTTCGCCAGGCCAACGAAATCCTTCGTAAGGCTTCCACGTATTTTGCCCAGGCGGAGCTCGACCGCCGGTTCAAGCCATGATCGCATTCATTGACGATCACCGCGAGGCGCATGGGGTCGAGCCGATTTGCAAGGTGCTGCCGATCGCCCCGTCGACCTACCACGACCATGTCGCCAAGCGCATCGATCCCTCCCGGCTGTCGGCTCGGGCGAAGCGGGATGAGGCTTTGAAGGATGAGGTCCGACGCGCAACGGTGCCAGCGTATTGAATTCGAGCGCGCGACGGAAACCGTCGAAGTCCATGTCAAGCGTGGATTGGCGCTCTGGACCCATTATCCCAGCATTGTTGACAAGAAGATCGATCGGTCGGTCCCTGAGAACAGCAGCGATACGGTCGAGCGCCTGTGGGTCTGTGACATCCACGCCTTCGAAAACCTCGCAAGGCAAAACGCCACAGGTATGCGTGCGCACCAAAGCCACGACATCATTCCCCTGTTGCGACGCGAAGGCAGCGAGCGCACGCCCGAGCCCTCGACCGGCCCAGTAATTAGCACCGTTCTCGTCATGCACACGGCCCTATCGCGCGCGCGTGAAACAGGTATGACAGTCATCCGCCGCCCCGCGGATATGGCTTCACTGGATGAATTCGAGAAGCCGCAGTCATCGGGCCGGTTGGAATAGCCCCTTTGTGTCCCGCGTCTCCGCGACGGGAATGCGGGCTGCTGGCGAAGGGAAGATGGTCGCGGGCCGAGTCATGCCGGGGTCTTCGCACCCTGCGAGAGCGGCGCTGACGCCTCCAGGAGTGGACGAACTGTGCGAGAGGAGGACCAGGTCGTTCGCGGGTTGTCGAAACGCCGTGAACCGACGATACCCATATTGCGGCGCTCCTCGAGCTAGGGGGCGAACCTGGCCGGTATGGACGGAATTGCTCGAGATCTCGCGGTGTCGCCTTGAAGACGGGGGCGATTGCTTGTGGAGACCTCAACGAACCTCCGCCCTTCAACGATGATGCTTCGATTTGATCCTCGGCTCCCTTGTCATGGACTATCGGCCTGACTGGTCGGGCCGCTTTTCGGAATTCACTCGTCTGCTGCCCCGCAGCGGCCGTCCGGCGCAAACGCAATCCGGTCCAAGCCTTTGCGAGGCGCCGTGCAAAGCTCAGAGCGGTTGGCGGAATTGCCGATCGTTCGTGCCACGAAATTGAGCCATCACACGCCGCGTCGGTTGCCCCAGGCCAGCACATGCAACTGCGGCAGGACCGTTGCTGTGAACCACGCATCCACCGCGACCTTGTCGACAAGCCAGCGGAAGCGCCGCATCAAATCGTCGATGTCGGCCTCTTCGCTGCCAGGACCCGCATGGCTGATCAGCGGAGCAGGATTCCCGACCTGCAGATAGACCGGGAGGGTGGGATAGCGGTTCGCCACGAGCTGGGCATAGGCATAGTCATCGTCGTCAAACACAGCCACCTTGACCACGCTTTGCGCTGCGCCTTTTGCCGCCGCGACGCAATCGTCCAGGGACTGCCAGTCGGTTGTCATCCCCGAAGACGGCGGCTTCGGGCTGAGAATGAGCCAATCGAGCGCGGCAAACCAAGGTTGTGAAACGCTGCCTTGGGTCTCGAGGGCGAAGGCGTGCCCTTTCTGCCGGCCCTGTTCGATGAGCGGAGCCAAGGGCTGAAGTGCAGGATTGCCGCCGGACAGCGAGACAAGCACCCGAGAAGAACCCGACAGCCGCTCAACCTCCGTCAAGATCGCGGCCGGCGTCATTAGCGTCCAGTCTTCGCGGAACTCGGGCAGCACCGCATACAGCGTATCGCACCAGCGGCAGCGGTAATCGCAACCGCCCGTGCGGACGAACACAGTCGGCCGCCCGATCAACGGACCTTCTCCCTGGACCGTCGGACCGAAGATCTCGCTAATGCGAATGCTTCCCTTCATGGGCGGTATTCCGCCCACGTTTTCGGGGTCTCACTGATACGGACGGCCGCGACCTCCGGCCACCGCTCACAGCACCAGTCGTAGATCCACTTGGCAATGACCTCGCTGGTCGTGCGATCATGCCCGAGGACCTCATTGAGGTGGCGATGATCCAGGGTGTTGTCAATGAGCGCCTTGAGTTCCGAGAGTTCGCGGTAGTCGCGGACAAAGCCGACCGCGTCAAGCTCGGCCGACTGCAAGACGATCTCGACTTCGTAGTTGTGGCCGTGCAGCCGGGAGCAAGGGTGCTCGGCCGGCAGGCCGCCGATCACATGTGACGCCGAAAAGGCAAACCGCTTGGCGATCGTGTACATGATTGCGCGCCCTAATGCCGTTGCGTTGCCTGGTATTCCTGGCAAGCTTCGATCCAGTAGTCAGGGTCTTCGTAAGATGTTGGATCGTGTTGGGCGGCGAGATGAAAGGCCTCGCGCCGCTCCACGCAGGTGCCGCAGCGACCGCAGTGATGAGCCCCACCCTGGTAGCACGACCAGGTTTCCTCGAAGGGCACGCCCAGTCGTGCGCCTTCACTGACAATGTCGGCTTTGCTCAGTTGCAGGAACGGCGCGTGAAGGGCGATCCTCGCCAGTCCCTCCAGGGCATGGCGCTGCATGGCCTCGAAGGCTTCGACGAAGGTCGGGCGGCAGTCCGGGTAGATGAAATGATCCCCGCCGTGGACCGCTGCCGCCACGGCATCGGCCTGTTCCGCCGCGGCTACACCAAAGGCCACCGCCAGCATGATGGCGTTGCGATTGGGGACGACGGTGACGCGCATGCTGTCTTCCGCATAGTGCCCCTCGGGCACCGGGCCGCCGCTGGTCAGCGCCGATCCGCTCAGGAGGCGTCCGACCGCTGCGATGTCGACGACATCGTGCGGAACGCCGAGGCGCAGGGCGCACCTCTGGGCATAGTCCAGCTCCTTTTTATGGCGCTGACCGTAATCAAACGAGACCAGACGGGTGAGGACGCTTTGGGCTGCGACCTTGTGGGCGAGCGTGACGGAATCCAATCCGCCGGAACAAACAACGATAGTCTTCACCTGGCTTCCTTGTTTTTACCGGGTAGGCTGCGACCGGATCGGCTAACGTGCCGAAGGACGTTTAGTGGGTCACGCACGAATGTGCGCCATCCGCGAAGGGGATGGAACGCACCATCCGCTTTGTGGCGCAACGAATAACCAGTGTTGTGTCAATGTCAATGAGAAGTGCGTGGGCGATTGCCTTGGTTGCCCGGTTCCTCGACCGTCTGCTCCACATATGCAGCTGCTGCGGGGCAGCAGCCTCCGCGCAGAGACCGCTTCGAATGGTGTCTCAGATTTTGAGTGCAGCGTCACTTAGCAAGTCGTGACAATGAACGTCGTCGGCAACTCTTGTGCGGTGCATATGCTTCCAACGCCTGACCCGCCGCAGGAGAGACCTAACGCCCGAAAGAACAAGCCAAAGCAGGGGCGGCTATGGTGTCACGACTCGCAATCTGGACACTTCATAGTCGAACGCAGCGCGGTTGCGGCCACGCTGCTTTGCTTCAAAAAGGTATCGTCCTGCCGTGCGAAGAACATCCTGGGCGTCTGCATTGCGAGCAATTTCCGCACCTCCGATGCTGACGGTCACCTTTACATTGTCCTGTTGCCCCTTGCACCAGGCCATCGCTTCGACAAGACGGCGGATGTTCTCTGCAATGGTCATTGCCTGTTCGTTGTGCACGCCTCGCAGCAGCACTGCGAACTCTTCGCCGCCAAGGCGCCCAACTGAATCGCCAGGGCGCGTCAGATAGACAAGCGCTTTTGCAATTCGAACCAAAGCCTCGTCACCTTTGGAATGCCCGTGCTTGTCGTTGAACAAGGAGAAGTGGTCCGGGTCGATAAGGAGAAGCGTGTCGTATTCACCCTCGTCGCGCTCCCTGTCCATCTTTGCCATGAACCCGCCGCGGCTAAGGAGCCCCGTCATCGGGTCGTGGCTGGTAACGAATGCCAGCCTGTCGTGGGTCTCGCTGAGCGCCGCATACGACTTCTCCAACTTGTCACATGTGTCCTGGATGGTTTCCGACTGGACGAAGATGTAGGCACTGACAGGCATCCCAATCAGGATGGGGATGAGGGTGCATTCCACCCAACTCAGCCAGTCGATCGGCATGTGCAAGGCGATTCTCGCCGTGAACGACAACCCAAAGGTCGCGACGATTGCAATGATCGTCACGATCGTTGACTTGCCCAGAATACGCTTGCTTCGAGGTGTCATTGTTATTCTTTGGAGATTAGCAGCGCTTCTTTAAATAGCGGGCTCTGAAAGAGCCGTTACCAAGTCGTTTAAGATTATTCCCAACCCGGACGGGGTGGAGAAATTTCGCGGTCCTCTGAGGTCGAGAAAGCATCGGCACGAACCGTTAAAAAGCGAGTTTTTCGAATCTGCTGGTGTTAGTTTTTCGGAGTTACTCCATGCTGCATGGATGGTGACTGCTGATATGCGCGGGCTAGGCTGGCTTAGAGAACTACGATTGGCTGAAGCTCAGCAGATACGAGATCGGATAGCTTCGCTTGAAGTTGAATTGATCAGTGCAGCGGCTGCCAAAGGCAAATTCAATTTGGGTCACCAGCTTCGTTCGCAGAAGGCCAGGTTGGGGCGCTTGGAACAATGCATAGCCTGGATGCCGAAACGGCTCTGATACGTGCTATTTCAGTCCGGATCTTTGGGCCTGTCACGTTCACCGAAAGCCGAGAGCGGTCGCAGCGGCCCTTTTATCGCAAGCTGGCGCAACCGCAATTCTGAACATAGTGGCAGAGCGCATTTTGCTGGCCCTTTAGCCGATAAC
>NZ_RZSC01000024.1:0-22603 GCF_003998155.1 Mesorhizobium sp. M1E.F.Ca.ET.063.01.1.1 | reverse complement strand
GGCCCGCTGGATTGGCCATCGGCTACATGCCGATGTTGCCATCAACGTGGCGGACGACGCGACCGCGAGGGATGTAGTTGCGATCACCGAGGCCTTGCGGGGAGAGCTGTTCGATCACCTGCCGGCGCTGTCAGAGGCGAATATCCGGCTGGAAGGCGAGGGCGGGCCAGTGACGGGACATGCCGGCCACTACGCGCCTGATCCGTTCAAGGTTGCTTGCGATCTCGCCGACGGAACGCTCGGGATTGTCGATACGCCCGCCGGCGAGCGCATGCGCCTGACCATCGACCGCCACGTTGACGGTCTCGGCGCGACCGTTGTTATTGACCGGCCTGAAGGCCCCGAAACGCTTTCGCTTGGACCGGTCGCCGGTGATCACCATCGGCTCGAGAGCAGCGTCGCACCGGCCGAGCCGCACGAATTCGAGGCGCGGCTGATCCTGAACTCGAAGGGCAGGGAACAGGTCCTGCCATTCAAGATGGTCGAGCCGGAAGGCCATCACCACTGACCATTCGTTCGGCGGACCTCGCTGCACGCCTCCGCGCACCAAGAAAAGACAGACATCATGTTGGACGTCCTAGCCGATCGTACCTATCGGCATCTGTTCCTGGCGCAAGTCATTGCGCTCGTCGGCACCGGGCTCGCTACCGTGGCGCTCGGCCTGCTGGCATTCGATCTCGCCGGCGAGGATGCCGGCGCCGTGCTTGGCACCGCGCTCGCCATCAAGATGATTGCCTATGTCGGCGTCTCACCGGTAGCAGCCGCATTCGCCGAGCGGCTGCCGAGGCGCACAATGCTGGTGGCGCTCGATCTCGTGCGCGCCGGCGTGGCGGTGTTCCTGCCCTTCGTCACCGAGATCTGGCAGGTCTATATCCTGATCTTCATCCTGCAGTCGGCGTCAGCCGGCTTCACGCCGACCTTCCAGGCCACAATCCCGGACGTTCTGCCGGACGAGAAGGATTATACCAAGGCGCTTTCCCTCTCTCGCCTCGCATACGATCTCGAAAGCGTCGCCAGTCCGATGCTGGCGGCGGCGCTGCTTTCGGTCATCAGTTTCCATAGCCTTTTCGCCGGCGCGGTCATCGGCTTCCTGGCCTCCGCCGCGCTGGTGGTTTCGGTCATCCTGCCAAGCCCGAAACCTTCGCAGCCACGTGGCATCTACGATCGCACGACGCGCGGCTTGCGCATCTATCTCGCGACGCCGCGTCTGCGGGGTCTGCTTGCCCTCAATCTTGCGGTCGGCGCGGCCGGCGCCATGGTGATCGTCAACACCGTTGTCCTCGTGCAAGGCCAGTTCGGACTCTCTCAGCGCCAGACCGCGCTCGCGCTTGCAGCCTTTGGCGGTGGGTCCATGATCGCCGCGCTGGCTTTGCCGCGGCTGCTGGAGAAGACCCCCGACCGCACGGCGATGCTGACGGGCGCGGCCATTCTGGTTGCCGGCATGTTCGTCGGGCCGCTTGTTGGCCAATATTCGTTGTTGCTGGTGCTGTGGTTCGTGCTCGGCCTCGGCTATTCCGTCTCCCAGACCCCTTCGGGTCGCCTGATCCGCCGTTCCGCCGACGCCGTCGACAGGCCAGCCTTGTTCGCCGCCCAGTTCGCGCTCTCGCATGCCTGCTGGCTGATCACTTATCCGATCGCCGGGCGGATTGGAGCGGCGATGGGCCTGCCGTTCACCTACCTCCTGCTCGGTGCCGTCGGCGCGGCCGCACTGGCGGTCGCGATATGGTTGTGGCCACGTCATGATCCCGACGTTATCACCCACGTTCATGACGACCTGCCGCACGGCCATGCTCACATCGAGGACGCACTGTGGACCGATGCGGGCTACGAACACGCGCACGGCTATGTCGTCGATGATCGGCACCCGAGATGGCCGAAAGCGAGCTGACGGCCGCGATGCTAGGCGACGTTGCCGCCTTCGGCGGATTGTTCCTGGTCGCCTTCGCGGCGGCAACGGTGCTGCCGCTGCAGTCAGAAGCACTGCTGGCCAGCCTGCTCTTGGCTGGCTCCCATTCGCCGGCCGCGCTGATCCTGGTCGCGACAATCGGCAATGTACTGGGCTCGGTTTTCAACTGGCTGCTTGGGCGCGGCATCGACCGTTTCCGCGACCACAAATGGTTTCCGGTGAAGCCCGCAGCACTCGACCGCGCAGCGATACGATACCGCCGCTATGGACGGTGGAGCCTGCTCTTGAGCTGGGCACCTGTTATCGGCGATCCGCTCACACTGGTGGCCGGCGTTTTTCGCGAACCGCTCTGGAGTTTCATTCCCATCGTGACGGCCGCGAAAGCCGGCCGATATCTCGCTCTATCGGGCGCCGTCCTGGCGTGGCTGTAAGCACAGCGAGCCAACACGGGTCTCGAGTTCGGAAACTCCACATCTAGACCAGCCGCTATCGTGCTGATGGAAGACGAGATCAATCCAGATGATCGAGAGTCAAACACGCAGCTGACATATCGTCGCCGTGCCTAGGTTTACTGTTCCCGCCGCAGCTCACGAGGGCGGGCTCGCTGGGAGTGAACTTTAGCGTTGGCAGGTAGGATAGTGAACATGGGCAGCCAATACCAATTTATGTCTTTGCAACCGATGATTGAAAGCATCACCAAATGGAAAATTTTGAACAATGTGAAAAAGATCACACTACGCATGTTTCGGCGGAGGTAGATTTATAGCTCTATCTATTTAAAAATATTAGCCGTAGGTCCATGTCGCTGCGATTTCTTTGTCGGAGGATGCCGTGGTGCCCACCAGCTCGACCCCACAGAACACCGATTTCACACGTGACGTACTTGGTCGGTATGTTTGCAATGGTCTCGACGAGGCCCTTGCCAGCACCAATTCAGGCACGGGCCGTCCGTTCGATGTGGTGGTGATTGGTGGCGGTTCTTTCGGGCCAATACTGGCTCAGCATCTGATGTACGCTGACAAGGCAAAAACACGTCGAGTGTTGGTGATCGAGGCTGGCCGTCTTGCTCTCCCCGAGCACTTCCAGAACCTGCCGCCGCTAGGACTTTTCGCCCCGGGACCAACAACCGTCGACCCGGGTGTTCCTCGCGCCGAAGTGTGGGGGCTCCCCTGGCGTACCGATGTTCCGCACGGCTTCCCAGGGCTGGCCTACTGTCTCGGCGGCCGCTCAGTATTTTTCGGCGGCTGGTCCCCGCAGTTCCTGCCATCTGAGATGCCGTCCGCGTGGCCTCCTGCGGTCGTTGCGGATCTAAACGGCCCGCTTCCGGGTGGCGCGGCCGGCTATTTTCGTCAAGCGTCCGAACAGATCGGAACCACGACGACCAATGACTTCATATTTGGAGCGATGCATACCGCCCTTCGCGCACAACTCAAGCAGGGCATCGACAACAATCAAGTGACCGATGCGATCCCACTAGCGCAGCTACCTTTGCACCTCGATGGCATTCCAAACTCCCAGCGGAACCTGAACAAGCTGGAGGCTCCCCTCGCGGTCCAGACTCGGCCACCCCGCTCGGGCTTCTTCCCGTCTAACAAGTTTTCGAGCGTGCCATTGCTGATGAAGTCCAGCCGCGTTGCACAATTTGAGTCCAACGGAGACGATACCCGGAAACGCATGATGATCGTCCCCGATTGCCATGTCACCCGTTTGATCACAGACACCGGTGATCCCGTCCGTCGGGTGGTTGCTGTAGAAACCAGCCGGGGTACGATACAGGTTCCGGAAGAAGCGGTGGTCGTGTTGGCACTCGGCACGATCGAAAATGCCCGGCTTGCCCTCGTGTCACTGCCTGGTCTGCCTGGCGCAGAGCTGATCGGCGCGAACCTGATGCCGCACCTTCGGTCGAACCTGACAATCCGGCTCCCTCGCACTGCCATAAATGGGCTCAGCCCGACAGTTCACGAGCTCCAGGCGTCGGCCCTGTTCGTCAAGGGCCGCCATACCCCCGATGGGAAGTTCGGCCACTTCCACCTTCAGATCACGGCTGCAGGCCTTAACGTACCGAATACAGATTCCGAGGCAGAGCTTTTCAAGAAGCTTCCGGATGTGGATACCGTTGCTGCTTTCCGGCAGGCCAATGACGATCAGATCGTTTTGACGATCCGCGGTATCGGCGAAATGAGGCCGAACAACCCGTCAAGCCACGTGACGCTTGCAGGCGAGGTTGATGAGCACGGCATTCCGCGCGCATTTGTTTCGATTGACCCCTCCGAGGAAGACCAGATCCTATGGAATGCGATGGACACCGCCGCGGACGAAGTCGCTCTGGTATTTGCCAATGGTCATCCATACGAGGTTCTCATAGGCAACAATTTCCAGCCCGTCTCAGCGATCCAGTCGGCCGTAACGGTATTGCCGTTTCTAAATCGAAGGGACGGCCTAGGCACGACCCATCATGAGGCCGGCACGCTGGCTTTCGGTGTGGACCCCAACACGTCGGTCACCAATCCCGATGCCCGGTTTCATCGGGTGCCCAACCTCTACGTCGCCGGCCCAGCGTTGTTCCCGACGGTCGGGTCGCCGAATCCGATGCTCACGGGTGCGGCATTGTCACGCCGGCTTGCTGATCATCTGGCGAAGCCTTTTGCCGCGCAGGCAGGATTTACTTCCTTGTTTGACGGGGCAACGCTCCAAAACTGGCAAATGTCAACGATCCATAATCAGCCGGGGCGCGACGATCCTGGCCGGTTCGTGGTCATCAATGGGGCATTGGTTGCGAAGCCTGGGACAGACATCGGGCTGCTGTGGCACACCCAGCCGACACCGCCCGATTTCCTGCTGAGGCTGGAATGGCGTCGTTGGCAAGAAGATGCCAACTCCGGCGTGTTCCTGCGCTTCCCAGACCCTGAAAGCCGGGGCTACAACAACACAGCCTTTGTCGGGGTGGACTTCGGCTTTGAAGTCCAAATCGACCAGGCAGCCGCCCCCGATGGATTGGCCGTTCACAAGACAGGGGCAATCTACGGCCTCCATGGACCGAACGATCCGAACGCACTTCCAGTGCTTCCGGTTGGCGAATGGAACGCGTTCGAGATCGTGGTGCAGGGGCAAAGCTACACTGTGGTGCTGAATGGGGTTCAGGTGACTCAATTCGCCTTCGTGCCGGGATCGGACGCGCTGCATCCCGACCGTGGTTTGCCCAGCACCAATGCTGTGCCACGCTTTGTCGGACTGCAGACGCACTCCGGATCAGTCGCGTTCCGCAACATCCAGATAAAGCCGCTTTAGACCGCGCAGTCCGCGCATTTGCCCACAGCTCCGCTGCCCTTGCGCGGCGGAGGCCGACGGAGCTTTGCCTAGATGAGGGTCTTGCACCTTACGACCGAGTTTCCTCCCATCATTTATGGCGGCCTCGGCACAGCAATCGGAGGCTTGGTGCACGCCTCGGCGCGAGCCGGGATCGATGTAGCAGTATTGCTGGTGGGCGGGAGGTCCAACTCATCATATTGGAGTGCGCCGGAGGCTAAGCAACTGCCAGAGGCCGCCACATCTACCCAGGGTGAGGATCCTGGCATCCGTTTGCTGCACGCCTCGTACCAGGAAGCTCTGGAAATGGGTGTCAGATGGCTGCGAGGCTGGAAGCCGGACGTCCTTCATCTACACTCGTTTTGGCTGTGGCCCCTGGCCCGCGAATTGCGAAAGCGTACCGGGGTGCCGCTCGTGTATACGGTGCACTCGCTTGATCGAGCAGAATATGAAATCGGCCAAGGCCCCCCTGAGTGCCTGGCGCAGTGGGATACCCAGCAAGAGTTGATCGCCTCGGCCGATCTTGTGGTCGCGCTCACCAGAAGTGAACGCGAGCTGGTCGAGACCTACTGTCCGACCGCCCGCAGTCGGGTCCGAATCGTTGGTAACGGCATCGAAGACCGTCCCGATGCTCTTGCAGCTACAAAGCGCGCCCTCGACCACAATCCCTTGTGCGTCCTTTTTTCAGGACGCTTCGTTGACCGTAAAGGTGTCCACGAGTTGATGGCAGCCATACCCGTTGTGCTGGATCGTTCACCGGACACCTGCTTTGTGTTCGCAGGAGGGCATAGGCATTGCAGCGGCGATGAGATGGCTCGGCATTGGCTGCCGGCTGGATTGGAAAAGTACCGGGCGCAAGTTCACTTTACCGGATGGCTTTCTACAGAGCAGCTGGCCATGTTGTATCGGGCGGCCGACATCCTTGTGGTGCCGAGCTGGTACGAGCCGTTTGGCATGGTCATCCTTGAGGGTATGCTGTTCGGGCTCCCTATCGCTGCCTCCTCGGTGGGCGGTCCGGCGGAAATCCTCGATCACGGACGCACGGGCCTGCTATTTCCACCTCGCGATGCGGTAGGCCTCGCGCAAGCACTGATTCGCCTGATCCAGTTTCCAGCGCTACGGCAACGGCTAGGTCAGGCTGCCGCGCGCGAGGTCCGACAGAGCTGGCTTTATACAAGGGTCATAGAGCGAATGCGCGAGGTCTACATTGAGGTCATGAGTCTACAGCCAGCCTGAAGGAAGGCACAGACATGGCGCGACATCGGAGCTTCCAATGATATTTCGCCACCCCCAGTGCACTGGGCTTTCGACGCGCGTGTGGAACGTCAAGCTTTTTTGCCGCTCTGCTGGCGGCCGCTATCACTCGACGGGTCTGCCATCCGAGCCGCCGGCGCTGATGCGCCCCAGACCTTGAGCCGCCATGCGCTGGAACAGGTCGTCGATTTCTGACGGCGACAGACTGGCCTCTTCAGTGGTCCACCATGCAAGCACCGTGAGGAATGCTCCCGATATGAATTGGACAGCGAATTCCGGAGGAATGCCGGCCGGCTGCTTGCCGACAACTTCAGTCCGAACGGCCCTGCGTATTCGTTCGCGGAATTGATCGTGGATTGTGTCGCCGCTGCTCGACAGCAGTGCGCGATGAAGGGCGCGGAACGCCTGCGCGTGTTCAAACATCGGCAAGCTGAATTCAAACAGCTGATCACCCGTCTCCGTGCGGCTCGATGCACGCTTGCGGTTCAGCGAGCGCAAATGGGCTTCGAGGGTTGCGCTGCGTAGTTCATCCTTGTCGGCATAGTGCGTGTAGAAGGTTGACCTGCCAACATTGGCCTTCTCGCAGATGTCTTCCACGGTGATTGCCGCGTAGCCGTGCGCGGGGATCAAAGCAATCAGCGCGTCCTGCAACGCCGCTCGGGTGCGAGCGACGCGCCGGTCGATCGTACCGCTGTCGTCGCTCCGCTCGATTTTCATGGTCACCGCCATTTGCGCCGTGCAGTTCCAGACATTCGGCGTGCCGCCGTCTGGCAACTGCGTTTCTGGACACGCCGTCCAATATGATACGCAAGGTCCAGAAGCTCAAGGACTGTCTGTGAGCTCGCTCAGTGAAGCGCAAGGAGATAGACATGCACTCGACAGGCCATCGGGCCGGCGACGGGCGGCGGGCCTACAGGGGTCTCGTCGTGCTTGCCGTGATCGTCAAACTCTCGCTGGTTGGCGCGTTACTGCTCGTGCTGAAGCTCGGGGCAGGTTACCTCGAAGCCGGCACCTGGACGGCGGCGCTGCACGGCCTCATCCTTGCCGCAGTCGTCGCGGTGGCGCTTTGGGGCGGTCTTCGCCACAGTCGTTCCAACGGCGCGCATGGGGCCAGCGACAGGGGCGTCGGCATCGTTCTCCATAGGGCGGCGGGCTATGATTTGCTGGCCCGTGTCCTGACCTTTGGCCGCGAGGGCCTGTTCCGCGAACGCATGCTGAACCTGGCCCGGCTCCAATCCGGCGAAGCGGTGCTCGATGTCGCTTGCGGCACGGGTACGCTGGCCATCGCCGCGAGGCGCCTGGTCGGCCCCGAGGGCCGGGTCGCCGGTATCGATGCGTCGCCTGAGATGATCGAGAGGGCCTACGCCAAGGCAGTTCGGGCCCGCCTTGACCTGAATTTCGTCAAGGCCACCGCCCAGGAAATTCCGTTTCCAGATGGGCATTTCGACGTGGTCATCGGCACGCTCATGCTGCATCACTTGTCCAAACCGATCCGTCTGGCCTTCTTCCGAGAAGCCAGGCGCGTGCTGAAGCCGGGCGGCCGATTGCTGCTGATCGATTTCGGCAAGCCGACACGTCAATCCATACTGCCGAGGCTGCACCGGCACGGACATATCGACATGGACACGATCGCAAGGCGGTTGAGCGAAAGCGGCTTCAAAATCGGCGACAGTGGCGCTGTCGGGACCAAGAATCTGAATTATGTACGGGCCATAGCGATATGATCGCCGTGCAGATGGTTACAAACGCCTCACGCGATGATAAGCGAACACGGCATTGCAGGGACCAATCGCGGCAAGATATTTGCGACGCGACTCGAATTGATCTGCGCATGACGGGACCGTCGCCGGATGTTTCAGCACCTCGTCGAATTCCAGCGTACGATCTACCTGGCGCTCGGCGATCAGATTAAATTGCTGTCCAGCGGTGGTGACTGGCTGGGGTTCATGGCGTTCCTGCCGATGGGGGTCGTCTTTGGCGCCGCTCACGCACTCACACCCGGTCACAGCAAGGCGGTGTTGGCCACCTATCTTGCCGGATCGGACGCCAAGGTCGCGCGCGGTCTGCTGGTCTCCATCACGCTTTCCGTCACCCATGTCACCATCGCGGTGATTATCGCCGCGCTGTCTCTGCCGCTGGTCTCGATCGCGCTTGGCAGTGTCGGCCGGGCACCGCTGCTTGAGGATGTCAGCCGCGGCCTGCTCGGGCTGATCGGCCTGTGGATGATCTGGCGAGCATTGAGCCATGGCCTCCATCACAAACATGAGGGCGAAGCAGTCGGCTTCATGGCCGGCTTGATCCCGTGCCCTTTGACGCTTTTGGTCATGACCTTCGCGATGTCGAGGGGGGTTCCCGTGGCGGGCCTTCTCTTTGCCGTCACGATGATGACCGGCGTAGCGCTCACCCTGTCCGCGGTCGCGGTCTTGTCGATCCTTTTCCGAGAACGGCTGGTGCACGTTTTTGAAAGCCGGCCGCGCCTGTTCGCCGCTATTTCACGTGGTATCGAGGGCGTTGCAGGAATCGTGCTTGCCGGGGTCGCCGTGTGGCAGATCGCAGCGGTTTGAATGAAGCGGTCCCGCAGTCGAAGCCGCGGTCGCCTCAGAAGGCAAGCCTTATCGCTCTTCAGGCGGCTTGATGTGACGGAAAGTCCAAAGCAGGGCCAGGTCATAGAGGATTTTTAGGGCGCCACAGATTACCAGAGGCCAAGCTTGGAAACCTGCAGCAAAGAGCGCGCCGGCAATGGCGGGGCTCGCGGCGGCTGCTAGGCTGCGCGGCACCGACGTCACGCTTGCCGCTGCAGAACGCTCTGGTGGCGTGACGACCGCCATCACATAGGAGGAGCGGGTCGGCACGTCCATTTGGGATAGCGCCGAGCGCACAAGAAGAAGAGCCAGGGAGACGTAGAGGTTCGGCACCAGGGCGGCCAGGATCAGGCAGACGCTCGACGGGATGTGTGTGAAAACCATCGTATTCACAAGTCCGATGCGCTTCGATAGCCATGCGGCGACCGGAAATGAAAACGCTGACAAAACACCCGACCAGAAAAAGAACAAACCCGCAGCCGACAGCGAAAGGCCAAACTTCCTGAACAGCCACAAGGCAACAAGCGACTGCACGGCAAAACCGCCGGCAAACGCGTCGATGCTGAACAGGGCCGCTAGCTTGTAGACAATCACACGCGACGGTCCGAGCGCCGCGGCAGGGCGGTCTTGAGGAGAGGTTTTCGGACCGCGAGGAATGCGCGCGTACACCAAGCCGCCCGCCACACCAAGAACGGCATAGAGCAAAAACATTGACTTGAGAGCTGTGAGCCGCGAAATCCCGATCGTCACCAGGAAGTCGGGGCTGGTTGCGGCGAGGGCGCCAAGCGCAGCCGCAAGTGCGCCTAACAGGCTGTAACGGGCGAATGCGTTCGTGCGGTCCGCATCCGCGACGAGTCGCGACAGGACGGCATGCTCCAGCGGAACGAAGATGCTGACACTTCCCGACGAAGGATTGATCGTGCCTAGGAAGGCCACGAGCAGAACAAGCGCATATGTGCCGGATTGCGTATACGCCAGCCCTGTTGCGATCATCAGGCCGGACGCCGCCAAAAGCAGGGTTCGCCGGTCGGCATGGACAGCCAGAAACCCGATGCCAAGCGTCAACAGTGCCGAGCCAAGGAGCGCAACGGTGGCGACAACGCCAATTTCGAGAGGGCCAAGCCCGATTGACGCCAGGTAGACTGGCAAGAGCACAGCGGCAAAGCCGTCGCCGAAATCCCGAAAGGCCCGCGCCGCATAGATATCCGCGGCGCGTCCGCCTTTCCTCTCAACGCTCGGCCGTTCGGCGCCGCCCTCGCCGAAATGGCTCCCTTCTGAGTTTTGAAGGGATCGTGTCAACGATCAGCTACCCGTCCTGAGGTGTATTTGATCGAGCGCCAGCTTCAGCCCTTTGGTCAGCTTCCCAACGTCGTCATTCGCCCAGAAATGCATGAAGAAGAGCCTGGGCTGGTCGTCGAGCATATGGTTATGCAGGGCGGTCACCTCTATCCCATTTTCCCGCAAAGCTCGCAGCACCGGGTTCACTTCGGAAGCGACGAGAACGAAGTCTCCGGTGATCGCGGCCTTGCCGCTGCCGGTGGGCTGGAAGTTGATGGCGATCGCCGAGCCCATTGCGTCCGGCACGTCCATGCCATCGTCCTTGATGGTCTCCGCGCGCGGGATGCTGACCTGATAGACGCCGCCGTTGACCTTGCCCTTGCGGCCAAGCGCCTGATCGATGATCGACGTATCGAGATCAATCTTCGAAGCGCTGGCGCTCGCCGGTGCGTCCGAAAGTGGCGTTCCACTCTGCTGCAAGGCCGAATGCAGCGCGGCGGCCAGCTTTTCCGGATCGCCATGCCCCAGAACATGCATGTACATCGTCTCGGGTTGGGCTCTCTGCAGGTGATTGTGGAGCGCCGTGACCTCTATGCCGCTTTCAATCAACTTCATCATCACCGGGTCGATCTCGGGCACTGTCAGCACGAGATCGCCCATCACCATGGCATCGTGATCGCCCATGGGCTTGAAGGCGACCCAGGAGCCGAGCGCCAAGGCGGGCTTGAGCTCCACTCCGTCGAGAGTAACTTTCAGGTCCGAGCGAGGCAGCCCGACCCGGTAGACGCCGCCCGCGGCCTCGCTCCCGGATTTCCCGAGTGCCTGCGCTACGGCTTTCCAGTCGGTTGCCGCCAGCACAGGCTGAGCGGCTCCGACAGCTACCAACAATGCGAGGCTGGCTATGGTTTTTGCATACATGGTTTGCTCCTGTATTCAGCCCCATATGTACCGCCGACAACCGTGCGCTGGTTGAAGCCTTCGTCAATGACGTCCTGCTTGGCGCCGCGCCACAGAAGATCACCGACTATATCTCGACCACGACCTACACCCAGCACAATTCGATGGTGGGCAATGGGCTTGACGGTCTCGGTGCCGCGCTCAAGGCGATGGCGGAAGCCGGGCAGGCTTTGGCCTACACCAAGCGGCACCTGATCGTGGCGGAGGGCAATTTTGTCTTCACCGCGTCGGAAGGCAAGCTGGGTGACGCACCGACAGCCTTCTTTGACCTCTTCCGCGTCGAGGGCGGCAAGATCGTCGAACATTGGGATACGATTGCCGCTATCCCGACCGAAATGGCGCATGGCAACGGCAAGTTCTGAGGACGGATGCCATGAAATCTATTCTTTTAGCCAGTCTCATCCTCTTTTCCTCCATGACAGGTGCAGTGATGGCCCAAGACAAGGGTGTCGTAGAAATCGTGACGATGAATTTGAAAGACGGCGTCTCGGTCGAGGCCTTCGCCCCGGTCGACAAGGCCATTGAGGATCAGCATGTCAGCAAGCAACCCGGCTTCGTTTCGCGTGAGACGGCCGTCAGCGGGCGCAAGTGGCTCGTCGTCGTGCATTGGAAGTCGGTCGATGCCGCGCAGGCTTCCATGGACAGCTTCGCCAAGGCACCGGCTGCGGCCAAATTCATGAGCATGATCGACGCATCCTCAATGACGATGACGCGTTACGAGGCGAACCGATAAGCGACCAAACCGGGTGGTGAGCCCACACGAAAACCAGATTATCATCGACAAAGCACAGGCTCGGGCCGCTCCTGTTGGTGCCGAGGCGATGAATGCGGCCGGGTCTTGAGATGCGCTGCCTGGCAACACGGTACCGTGCAAGCTCGGACACATGAGTGAAGCTCTCGGCTCGATCGCGGCAGTCTCGATATGTTGCTGAGGTGTCGGTTGGTTTGTCGCCGGGGATGGCTGCTCGTTGCTATGCGGCGGCTCAATAGCCACCCGTCTGCTCCCGGCCTCAAAGCCGTCACCACACCGTTCCACAAATCAGACGCCGACTGCGGGTTCTCGTAAGTTTTCGTACTCTCTTCATTGCGACCTCCGCTCGAATTGCGCGTGCACAACAATGGGTGTCTCGATCCGCAATGGTGCAAACGTGATCGAAGTTCCATTCTGAGGACGAGTCGGTAGAGCGCTACCGCCAATACATCTCTACAACCGAGTTCATCCGTTGACCGGACTTCGCAAGCAGGCCCGACAGGTTCAAAATCCCGTCCAGGATTTGAACCTCTCAGGCTTGAGACATCGGCGATCGAGACTTCGGGCAGGCGCCGGTTGCGCGCGGAAGCATACGGAAGGATACGGGAAGCGTCCCAGATTTGGCCCGCGAAAAACGCAATGAAATCAACGTTCTTTCCACATCCTCCAGGCCTACCAAAATAACTGCTTAAGTGCCTGATTTGTATGAATTTTCAGATAGTGGCCCGCGACGCGGACTCGAACCCCCTAGTTCTGACCAAGTACTGATTTGGTCGCACGTCCGCTACGCTCCGCCGAAGTCGGGTATTTCCGGAATCAGAATTGGCCAATCCAACCAAGCGGTTGGACCTGGCTGCCGAGAACGTGAATCAGGCAATCCTCAACAACTGATTCAAGTTGGGTGTGAAGACAGGAGGGCTTCGGATCTGTCCCGAGAAAGTCTGGCTGACAAGGGCCACTTCATGGGCGGGGCAGGTTTCTGGAAGGGCGAGGAGAAGCTTCGCCATGCGTCGTTGAAGCACTTCAGGGAACACGATCAGTCGGGTGAGCCTTGGCCGGGAACATATTAGCAGACGCGTCGCCAGCACAGTGATCACCGTGCCGGAACTGAAGCGGTTGCGATCGCAGATCAAGGCGAACCTGGCCTACTGCGACGCCGAGCAGCTACCGATCTGGTGGCTCAAGAAGCACGATCTGATTCCGAGCGGCCCGGACCTCACGGCCGAGGAAATTAAGGCGAAACTCATGGAGGAGACGTCACCACCATCCCCGCCTTCTACTAATCCCTGTTCTTGGCGGGCGCTCGTTCCGTCTCGATCCGATGGAGATGCGGGTCGTGTGGGGGGACGAATAAAGGAAAGCTACGGCTTTCGCTTAGCTGGCGCCTTCTTGACTGGCGTTGCCCCCGGCTTCCGGCCGAGCCCGCTGGACTTCGCCAGCGCCGAGCGTGTCGCTGCATAACTCGGCGCCACCATGGGATAGTCCGCCTTCAAGCCCCACTTCTCGCGGTATGCATCGGGGCTCAGTCCGTAGTGCACATTGAGATGCCGCTTCAGCGATTTGAACTTCTTCCCGTCCTCGAGGCAGATGATGTAGTCGGGAAAGACGGACCGCTTGGGATTGACCGCGGGAGACAGAGTCGGCTTCTCAAGCTCGGCCGGCTGCCCGATCTTGGAGAGCGACGTGTTAATGCTCTCGATCAGATCCGGAAGCGACACCGCAGGCACGGCGTTCTTGCTCACGTAGGCGGTGACGATGTCGGCCGTGAGTTCGATAGATGAACCTTGCTGTTGCTGTTTTCGTCTGACAAAGGGGAATCCTCGTTTCTGCTCTAAGGGCAGGGCTGTTGATATCCGTATTTTCAAGGAATTCCATCTCCGTTCAAGCCGATCGATTGCATCGGCTTGTGGCAATCGCTTCTAAATCGCACAGCGTCTCGCTGATACTAAAGTTTGAGCTTCCCTGACTAATCAGACACCCGAGTAAACCCTTGTAGAATGGAAGGTACCCCGGCTCCTGCAATAATCTGCAAGGCTAATAGCAGGTGCGAACAAGTACACCCTTGGCACGAAGGTTGAATCGACCGCAGAGCTAGCCGATGCCTGCCTTCGCACAAACTCGGAGGTCCCGATGTCTACCGAAGCTCCCTTGCCAATCAAAACACGTTTTGCATTGACGCGTATCAAAGCGACTGGTGTGGCAGTCACGCTGGTGGCCATCTCCGCCATGCCGGTGGCGGCGGCATCGCCAGCGGCTACGGCGAGCGGGTCGCCTTTGTGCGCCTCGCGGCCGGAAATCCTGAAGCAACTTTCCATCCGGTTCAAGGAAGCGCCCGTTGCCCTCGGCCTGGATAAAAACGGCTCGGTTGTTGAAGTGTTGACCAGCGACGACGGCGAGACCTGGACGATCCTGATCAGCCAGCCGAACGGCCCAAGCTGCCTCGTCGCGTCCGGCGAAGGCTGGGAAGAACTGAAGCGGGTGGGCGCCAAAGGTGAGCGCGGCGCCTGAATCGCCTAGAAGGAGGCCAAGATGGTTGACACTTATTTCCAGGGACGTGCGCCGCGACAGAAGTTGCGGTCCATCGTTAGCCCGGTCGCTCCGAAGCTGGTGCACGAGCAGCCAGCCGACCCAGCGCCGCACACCGTTGCCCGCAGGCTGTCGGGGCCGTATTCCGACGGCTGCACTCCTCAGGCCTTTCTGTCGCGGTTCATCGTTCTTCAGGCGATCGGCGCCGCGGGAATCGTCGGCTTGTGGGCGGTCGGCATTGCCGGCAAACCGTTTGCCGGCAACAACGCATTTCTTTGCTGGCTGATCGCGGCCGTCGGCGCCCTGGGTGTTCTGTGCGTCTTCCTTCGGCGCTGGCACGATGTCGATTGGCTAGCGACGCATGTGGTGCGCATCGGGCTGCTCGGAACCGTGGTTGGTCTCATCGTCGCCTTCTCAGCGGCGCGCACTGGCGGCACGGCCGACCCCAACGCAGTCCGTTCGATGATCGGGTCGGTGATCGACGGCATGTATGTCGCACTCTATGCGACGCTGCTCGGCATAGCGACGAACCTGTGGCTGAAGATCAATCTTCGCCTGCTGGGCAACGTCGATGGATGAGGAAACCCTCACTGTCTGGCTCGACACCGCTCTGCTGATGCTCGGCGGCTTCGTCCTCATGACCACGCTGATGATGACTGTGATGAATCCGCCTGCCAAGGCAAGCGAGACCGATGGCATCACGGCGCCGGGAAACGTGACGGTCGAGACGCAGTGGCCCGACAAGCTCGACGCCGATGTCGATCTGTGGGTCCAGGCGCCTGGCGATGTGCCGGTCGGCTACTCCAATAAGAGCGGCAAGGTGTTCGATCTGCTGCGCGACGACCTTGGTATGGCGCAGGACATGACCGACTCCAACCATGAGGTCGCCTATTCGCGCGGAGCTCCCGCGGGCGAGTATATCGTCAATGTTCACATGTATCGCGGTGTGAACGTCACATATCCCGTTCCAGTGAAGGTCACCGTCAGCGTAAAGCCTGATTCTACCAAGTCGTCCGCGCCGCTGGCGACAACGACGGTCCAGTTGCGCAAGCCCAACCAGGAGCTTACCGCCTTGAGATTCCGGCTCGATTCGACCGGCCAACTGGTTCCAGGTAGCATCAACAGCATCTTCAAACCCCTACGCGTGGCTGCCTCCCAATGATGATCGCACCCGTCATATTCGCTCTGCTGCTCGGGGTGTTCATCTTCGTCATCCTGCCGCAAGCAGGTTTTGTTCGCCGCACTCTCTCGGTCGGCATCTTCCTGGCGCTGATCGCCGTCGTCTATGTCGGCGCCAGCGAGCTTCTCGGCCGGCCGAAGCCGCTGACACTCGAGTGGCGTGACACCGCGAAAGCTCAGGTGGTGGGCGCCGTCCCGGTAGAGAACGAAGCCATCTACGTATGGCTCACCACGCCCGGCTCGACTGAGCCGCGTTTCTACGTGCTGCCTTGGAGCCAGCAAGCCGCGCAACAACTGCAAGATGCGATGGGTAAGGCTGAGGCCGACGGCACCGGCGTAGAGATGACGATGCAGACCGCCGACGCCGGTCTCGATACCCGCGAGCCGATGTTCTACGCACGGCCGCAACCGGCCCTGCCAGCAAAGGACTATCTGCGCGGCGCAAGTCCCCTCATCTATGCGCAGCCCAAGTCGTGAAGCCGGGTGATGGCGGACGAGGACGCCATGGAGCGCGCTTTCGAGTTCGCGCCCAAGGTCACCATTTGTCGGCTGTAGCCCTGTCCGGGAATTGTTGTTCTAGGAAGCTACAACCTCTTAGGCACGCTTTCCGCGAGAAGATTTCCATAGCGGACGGCGAAGAAGTTCTGTTCGTTCGACCTGGATGCGGACAGTCTCGCCTTCCACCTGGGCATGAATACGCGCTCCGCCTCCGCCGGGCTGTCGACGCCCAGCCATACCGAAAACCCTTGAGCCTCTTGATAGCCGTCGGACGGATTGTCAGAAACTCATCAAGAGCGTGTCGCCCACAACCAGGCGGGCATGGATGATCTGCTGCGCCGCTCGGCGGGGCAGGAAGGGCGCTGGGGTAGCTTCGCGGGAGAGCAGACGTCGATCCTGGGACCGAGACAGCTCGCGTAAACTTGAAAGCTTCCTCGCATCTGCTTTTGAACAGCAGATAGGGGTTTACTAGCATCTTCCCCTCCTTGGCGTGATGGCTGTCTGCTGGGATTGGCGTCGCGATTCAGGATCCCGGCGGACGGGTCGCCCCAGGCAACGATTCCGACAGTCAAGGCTTCTGCCCCAAAAGCGCTGATAGCTTTCTGCCACTCGAAGACATCTCTGAGAGGGCTCGTCAAGCTGGCAGGGGCGCCAGAGCGCCTCTTCACCGCGCGAAACTCGGCGCGGGGAAACGGCCGCAAGGCTCATTTCATACGGCTCGGCCAACGTGGTCACACGGCGTCGCCGCTCGCCAAGTGAGCCAGGGATCCCCACCCCGCGTAGGCTGGGAGCTCAGACGGACAAGTGACTAGCCTATTTCTTGTTAACTGACCGGCGGCGGCAGCGGCCATAGGCGCTGTCGAATCCGCAAAATTGGTGGTGGTCATCCGATCCGGTCCGCATTGCTCACCACTCAGCCTGATGGACGCTAGCCTATTAGCGACACCAAGGGAGGCGGGCGAGTTGGGAGCGGATTGCCGCAATGACCGAATGTGGGCTGTTCTCAAGTTGCACACGAGGACCTAGATGGAGAACAGCTACCTATTCGCGCGACCTAACGTTGGCCGCGGCATCTGACGACCCAGGCCGCCGCCAGGGGGTATATCATCTGCGTAACGGCCGTTTTTGGACGATGAGTGCCTAGGTCGTGTTGGGGCATCGGCAAGGCATGGCCAAGCGGATCGCTTAGAGGTCAGGGGCGCGAGGGTCGATGACCGAATCGCCACGTCGAGCACTTAGAATAGGGTCCGAGATCGGATGCTCTAACGCCAGCCTACCGAGGCTGCATCGAGGTCGACGTCGACGTGCGCGTAGTCAAAGGGACCAGTTCGCCATGATGATCCGTATGAGGTCGCTTGAGGCCGTAGCCGTCCAGCGGCAGCAGTGCCGCAGCGCGTGTCCCACGCCAGCTCGCTAGCTCGATGGCGCAGTGGTTCGGCTCTACAATCCGAGACATAAGCCGACAGAACAAACACTCGGGCCAACGCTCGCCTATACGAGCGCACAATGTTTGGCCTCGCGAGCCACCCGACACGCGGTTCAAGCCGCGCGATAGGTTGCCAAAGATTGTCATTCGCTCACCCACGGAATTGCTGACAACGCGTGATCGTGGTTTGAGATGAAGTGAGCAGGTCGGCGTTCACCTGGTCCTGGTGCATGGCTGCGATGCCCCGCCGCGTCAGCGGAGGCATGAAATTTTTGCTTTCCGCTGATGGGCGAAGCAATGAGAGGTCGTGCGCCTGCAAATGCGGCGCCTAAATCGGCCCAAAAGACGTCGCGACGCGCTCCGCTAATGGAAAGAAGAAATCCATCCTTGCTCATCGTATCCATTCCATGGCTTTGAACCAATCGGGCTCACCATCACGATCATCGGGTCGAGTTGCACGGTCGCATTCGGGGAGGAGCGAGCGAAGGAGCAACGACACTCGATGACCGTGATGGCTTGCGAGAAAAATGCGCCGATCCGGGTCGCAAATCTATTCTACACAACGTCTGTAATACGATTGATATCGTCGGTGAGCCGATACCAAGGTGTAGGTCAGGAACGCAAAAATGTGCTAGACCGACAGAGGCAAATTCTCATAGGCGCGCAGGTTGTTCTTTGATGTCGTCAAAAGATGGATCGCCCGTCTCCACTGGCGTGGTCTGTTTCGGTGGCCTGTCTTTTCGTGATTTGAAAAAGTCGTAGCGGCTACGTGGCAGTTCTCCTGCATGGAACATGGTGTGCCGTCAGTAGGAAAAGCCATGTCTCCTAATTCGATGCCGTGCGGCTCGATCGGCCATTTCCCGCGGAACCATTGTTTCCCGCGCCGTGGTGGACGGCTGCTCAGGCCGCGAAGATAATGGCCTGGCGCCGCTGCGAAGCGACGTTGCCGTTCTCATCGCATGCCCCGCGGCCCTCAGCTGTGTCCCCCCTCTTCAAGCGCATCGCCGTCGATCATCACGGCTGCTTTTGGCGCGCCGGGGCACTGATTGCTTCCAGAAACCCGATCACCATCGGCATCGTGCTCGCTGTGAGCTCAAACGTTGCAGGCGCGCGTAGCCAGTCGAGAACCGACCCATTTACCAACAGAAGGAGCGCGCGCGCCGCCAATTCGGGTGACAAGGCGGGCGCGAGCAGCCCACGCGCACCAGCCTGTCCGATGACGGACTCAAACACTTTCTGCAGCGCCACGTCCGCATCTCGCTGGCGCGCGACAACTGGCTGCATGTCGTCGGAATATTCGCACCGGAGCCACAGAATTGTTAGGATCCGCGAACGTTCGGGATCGGTTTCGAACGCCTGCAGCCCCTGGCAGATGGCGCTAGCCAGCTCACCCAGCGGATCAAGCTCGGGGTCGGCGACAAGACGAGTTTTGAGACGGTCGCCAAGTTCCTCGTTCGGCGCGTTGGCGCGCCTTTCGAGAGCCTTGAATATCTCTTGCTTGTCATGGAAATGCCAGTAGATGGCCCCGCGGGTCACGCTTGCAGCACTGGCAATCTGTTCAAGGGTAGCGCGGGTTACGCCGCGCTCAAGGAAAACGTCGATTGCCGCGGCTAAAACTGCCTCGCGTGTCTGTTCGGCCTCGGCCTTAGTACGTCTCATCAAACATTCCTTCCGCGGCACCTTTTACACGAATTCCTGATATATATACATACACGAATGTATATAAGAAAGCCCGCATCGTCAAGCTATCACAAGCCGAACGGCGAAGCCGGATCCACATGTCATCGCGAACTTGCCGTTCACTCGTGAAAATATGCCGAAAAGGTAAGATGCTTATACTGCGGAATAATAGCGGGTGAAGCTGCCCACGATTTAACAATGCGCCATTGAAGGTATTCCCGAACGACTTGACGTCTCCGGTCCGGCGACGGTCAGGCAATTATGATCCGGGTTGCCAACTATCGATAACAAAACTCGCCCAGGGTTTGGGACCTAGGTTGTGTGGTTGTCCCGCAATGTTGGGCTTTTTGTGATTGACCACGCAAGGGAACGGACGGCGATGGGAGCCTGCTCTCTGCTTACAAAATTCCTATCGACGGTGCAGGAGCTCGTCACCGCGTCACAGGCGGCCTTTCACTATATGCGCGGCTCTGGGCCTGCCTCTACGAGGCGGGAAACTGGTCGACTGTCTCAGCCAAACGGCCATACGGGTCTGTCCGGCTTCGGTCTTAGCGCTGCTCACGATTCCGTTCCTTCTGCTCCTTTTTACATACATCCACACCGACTCCCCATTTACATACATACAAGAATGTATATAACGAAGCTAAGATTGTCCAGGCTATAGGGCCTGACAGCCAATCAAGAGGTCGGTCATGAAATCCGCTATCGTTTGTGCTTCGCTGGGTTTGGTCCTGTTCGTTAGTGTCGGCGCATCCGCACCGCCACCGCCAGACATTCGGCCGGTCCGCACTGTTGTCGCCGCGGCCAGCGCTGAGGGGGAGCCTATTTCGCTAACCGGCCATGTCCGCTCGCGTACCGAGGAGAACCTGGCTTTCCGCATCGACGGCAGGATGATTGGCCGCCAAGCAAATGTCGGCCAGGTCGTCAAGCCAGGCGACGTCATCGCCGAAATCGATCCGCAGCCACAGCAAGACGGCCTGCGCGCCGCACAGGCCCAGAGTCAGGCGGCACAAGCGGCCTTCCACGAAGCCGCCAACACACTCCAGCGTCAGGCATCTCTCCTGCAGCAGGGCTTTACCACCAGGGCCCAGTTCGATGCTGCCGAGAGAGCGCATGTCAGCGCCAAGGCCGAGGTCGATTCCACAGCGGCAGCGTTGCACTCAGCCGAAGACCAGTTCGGCTACACCAAATTGCTGGCCGACTCATCGGGCGCGGTGATCGCCACCGGCGCCGAGGCAGGAGAGGTTGTAAGGGCCGGCCAGACAATCGTTACGGTGGCGCATGACGACGGCGCCGACGCCGTGTTCGACGTGCCGGCAAGTCTGATGCGCCAAGTCTCTCCCGACGCATTGATCGAAATCGCGCTCACCGATGATCCGTCAGTCCATGCGGTTGGCCATGTGCGCGAGGTGGCGCCCCAGGCCGATCCGGTCACCCGCAGCTATCAGGTCAAAGTCGGATTGACCGACTGGCCGAAGGCCATGCGCCTAGGTGCAACGGTGACCGGTCTGGCCCGTATGGAGGGCGCCGGCGGTATCGAGCTGCCGGCAACTGCGCTGACAACTGAGGACGACCGGCCGGCGGTGTGGATTGTCGATGTTAAAACGCAGCAAGTCTCCCTTCGAGCCGTTGAATTGCAGCGCCAGGACTCCTCCAGCATCGTGGTAACTCGTGGAGTCGAGAAAGGCGAAATCGTGGTGACCGCCGGCGTGCATGCGCTTCGGCCTGGCCAGAACGTCCGGCTGTTGGGAGCCGCCCAATGAACCGCTTCAATCTCTCCGCCTGGGCGATCGCGCATCGTTCGGTCGTCTACTACCTGATGCTCGCTATTCTCGTGCTTGGCATAGGCGCCTATATGCAACTGGGCCGCAACGAGGATCCCGCTTTCACCATCAAGACCATGGTGGTGCAGGCAAAATGGCCGGGTGCTACGCTCGACGATACGCTGCACCAGGTCACCGAGCGCTTGGAGCGCAAACTTCAGGAGACACCGCATCTCGACTACCTGAAGAGCTACACCAAAGCAGGCGAATCGACCGTCTTCGTGTATCTGAAGGGTTCCACGCCTCCGAAATCGGTCCTCGATACTTGGTATCAGGTGCGCAAGAAGGTACACGACATCGAACTGACTTTGCCGCACGGCGTGATCGGCCCTGTCGCCGATGACGAGTTCGGTGATACCTACGGCATCATCTATGGTTTCACCGGCGACGGGTACACCAATCGCGAACTACGCGACTACGTGGAAGGCGTCCGTTCGCGACTCTTGCAGGTGCCCGATGTCGCCAAGGTAAATTTGATCGGCGCCCAGCCTGAACGTATCTATATCGAGTTCTCGCCCCAAAAGCTCGCCGGCTACGGCCTGACGGCCGAAGCTCTGACAACGGCATTGCAAGCTCAGAACGCCGTGATTCCCTCCGGTGAGATCGTTACCGATCAGGAAGGGGTCAAACTGCAGGTAAGCGGCGCGCTGAGGTCCGAAAAGGATATTCTTGCCGTTAATTTCGCCGTCGGTGATCGCATAATCCGCCTTGCCGACATCGCTCAGGTGCGCCGCGAGGACGCCAACCCGCCGGACCCGATCTTCCGCATCAACGGCAAGCCTGGCCTGGGCCTCGGGATCTCTATGCGCGAGGGCGGGGACGTGCTTGCGCTCGGCCGCAACATCGAAGAGAGCATACGGGAACTGAAGAAGGACCTGCCGGTAGGCATCGAGCCCACAATGGTCGCCAACCAGCCGGAGACGGTCAGCCACGCAATCGGCGAGTTCATGCAAGCACTGGTGGAGGCGATCGCTATCGTGCTCGTCGTGAGCGTTTTGAGCCTCGGCTTCCGAGCCGGCTCTGTCGTTGCTATTTCGATCCCGCTGGTCCTGGCAGTCGTTTTCGCGGCGATGCTTGCCTTGGGCATCGACCTGCAACGCATCTCGCTGGGCGCCCTAATCATTGCTCTCGGCCTGTTGGTCGACGATGCCATGATCACCGTCGAGACGATGGTGAGCCGTCTGGAACGCGGCGACGACAGGCCCACTGCGGCCGTCTTCGCCTACGCCTCGACGGCAATGCCGCGGCTAACGGGGACGCTGGTCACCGTTGCGGGCTTCGTGCCTGTCGGCTTCGCGCGCAGCAGCGCTGGCGAATACACATTCTCGCTGTTTGCAGTTGTGGCACTATCTCTGCTCGCGTCGTGGGTGGTGTCCGGCCTCTTTGCGCCGGTGATCGGCGTTGCCCTCTTGGGTCAGCCCAAGCATTTCCACAGTG
>NZ_RZSC01000249.1:0-7837 GCF_003998155.1 Mesorhizobium sp. M1E.F.Ca.ET.063.01.1.1 | reverse complement strand
CCGATATTCTGGTCGAGCGCGCCGGCGCACCAGATGGTGCGCTCGCCGCGCTCGACCAGAATATCGGGGTTGGCGCAGATGAACGGCAGGTTGCGCGCGCGCAGCCGCCGCAGCAGCTCCGCATAGTCGGCGGGCTTCTCCACCTCGTCGTCATAGAGCCCGGTGCAGACGACACCGGATGCTTCGAATTCCTCGACGAGCTCGACACCGAGACCGTCATAGAGGGTGAAGTCGCGCTCGGGGCCGATGTGGAAGATCTTCCTCGGACCCTCGGCGATCAGGTCACGCGTGACGTCGCCGGAGGTGACGACGCGGTCATAGGCGCCGGCCGGAACGCCGATCACGTTCATCTGCGCGACGACATCGGCGCTGCGGCGCGGCGAATTGGTGATCAGCACCACCGGCACTTTGGCCGCGCGCGCCCGGGCCAGCGCTTCGGCGGCAATGGGAAAGTGCCATTCGCCATTGTGCACCACGCCCCACACGTCGCACAGAATGGCGGCGTAGTCTCCCGTCAGGTCGGCGAGCGAAGCGATGATGTCGGGCGAATCCGCCATGCCGTTTCCTGATCTGATCCCTGATTAACCGTGACAGCCATTCCTTTGGTCCGGAGGCCGTCACCGCCGGTCCCGCATAACCGAAGCGCTTCATCCTGTCATCAGCTTTCGCCGTCGCCGGCAGGCGAGCCCCGATATCGCCCGTTCGGAAGCGCAGGGTTAATGGACCGTCAAAAAGGCGGTGCCTTCTTGATGTTTTCGCGCAAGGTGAAGTTTAAAGATTTGTGACCATGGTTGCAGCTCAAATACGACCATGGTCGTACATCGATATGGGTCTTTAGCGGGGGCTAACGCAATGATCCGCGAATTTCTACGCGACAGGCGGGGCAATTATGCCCTGATGACGGTTATCACGATGGTGCCGCTGATGGGCGGCGTGGCGCTTGCAGTCGACTACACGGAGTTGGTCCGGGAGCGGCAGGAGACGCTCAACGCGCTGGACGCCGCCGGCATCGCCACGGCGCAGCAGATCGTCGGTGGGGCGACCGACGATCAGGCCAAGGCCTACGCCAAGCAGTTCTTCGAGGCCAATCTCAGGCATGTCCTTCCGGCCAACACGACGCTGACGGTGACCCTGCCCAACAACAATGCCGGCGGCGGCACGCTGGTCATGCTGGCAGCCCTGAAATACGAGCCTTATTTCCTGCCAGTGGCGGCCATGCTGCTGGGCGGCAAGGCGGGCGACACCACCGTCAATTTCTCGGCAAAGTCGGAGATCCGGCTCAAGAACACGCTGGAAGTCTCGCTGGTGCTCGACAATTCCGGCTCGATGGCCGAACTCGGCCATGGTTCCAACCAGGTGCGGTTCGATTTGCTGAAGGGCGCCGCCAAGCAGCTTGTCGACCAGTTGGCCGGCCAGGCGCAATTGATGAAGCAGGTCAGCAAGCCGGTTCAGTTCAGCCTCGTCCCGTTCGCCGCCTCGGTCAATGTCGGCCCGGCGAATGAATATGCAAGCTGGATGGATCCCAAGGGGATTTCGCCCATCCATCATGAGAATTTCGACTGGACGACGATGAGCCAGACGGCGTCGCCCTGGGGATCGACCAAATATGCGGAGAAGGTCGGCGACGCTTGGTACGCACGCGGAACCGGCTGGGACGCGACCCAAAAGGACCGGGAACTGACGCGCACGTCGCTCTACAAGCAGATGCAGCGCGTGGCAACAACGACGTCCACGACCACATGCACCGGCACGGGCTGGAATAGGGTTTGCACGACCACGACATCACCAGCAACCTATGCCAGCATCGCGAGTTGGGGCGGTTGCGTTGAATCGCGGCCATATCCCTATAATATCCAGGACACCGCCGCTTCCACGGCGACCCCTGCGACATTGTTCGTGCCGATGTTCGCTCCAGACGAAACCGACAACAACGATGGCTCTTGGCGCCCCGCCTACAGCAATTGGCATGTCGATATGTCGACAGGCACGGACGCGGAACGGCAACGCTACATGCCGAAATATTTCAGTCCAGGTACCGGAGTCACCCTTGCCTACGGGATGGACGCAGGACCGAATACAAGTTGCACCACCACTGCGATTACGCCGCTGACCGATGTCTCCACCACGGCCGGCGCGAGCGCGGTCAAGACGGCCATCGATGCCATGGTCGATGTCGGCGCCACGAACGTGCCGGAAGGCATGGCCTGGGGCTGGCGGACCCTTTCCAGCACCGCACCTTTCACCGATGGCCGGTCCGAAAGCGAGAGGGGCAACGACAAGGTCGTCATCGTGCTCACCGACGGCGCGAACACTTACTACACGCCAAACTCATTGGGAGCCAACGACCTAGCCGGCGCCAAATCCACCTACTCGGCCCTGGGTTATGTGAAGCCGTACAACACTACCTACTCCTATGGCCGCCCGTTCCTCGGCACCAGCAGCAGCGTCAGCAAGACCGATTATTCGAACGCCAACTACACGAAGGCGATGAGCGAGCATTTCGCCACGCTTTGCGACAATGCCAAGGCGGCTGGAATCATCGTCATGACCATCGCGCTCGACCTCGATGCCGGCAATACGACCGAGGCCGCGCAGATGAGCGCGTTGAAGACCTGCTCGTCCGATTCGCGCTTCCGCCAGGATCCGAACGATCCGAGCAAGCCGGCGAAGCTGTTCTGGAACTCGACCGGCGCCACGCTGTCGGACGACTTCAAGGCGATCGGCAACGAATTGTCGAACCTGCGCATCGTCAGCTGATCCGAAAGGGGGCAACTACCAAGATGCGCGAATTCTGGCGTCGATTTTGCCGTGACCGGCGCGGCAATTATGCCCTGGTGACAGCGATCGCCATGGTGCCCCTGATGGGCGCCGTGGCGCTGGCCGTCGACTTCAGCGAACTCAACCGCCAGAAGCAGATGGTGCTGAACGCACTCGACGCCGCCAACTTCGCCGCGGCGCGGCGACTTGCCGAGGGCGCGACGGACGACCAGATCAAGGCCTATGCGGTCGACTTCTTCAATGCCAACCTCAACAACATCGATCCCGCGAACGTATCGCTCGATGTCACGCTGCCCAGCAACCAGGCCGGCGGCGGCTTGCTGACCATGAGCGCGACACTCAATTACCACCCCTATTTCTATCCGGCGTCGGCACTGCTCGTCGGCGTGAGCGAAGCCGACGCGAACAAGCCGGTCAAGCTCGACATGAATTCCCAGGTGCGGCTGAAGAACACGCTGGAAGTGGCGATGGTGCTCGACAATTCGGGCTCGATGTCGACGGCAGGCACCGGCACCGGGCAGAAGCGCATCGACCTGCTCAAGCAGGCCGCCAAGCAGCTCGTCGACACGCTGGCGCAGCAGGCGGCGCAGATCAAGCAGATCGACAAGCCCGTCCAGTTCAGCCTCGTGCCTTTCGCCGCCTCGGTCAATGTCGGACCGCGGAACGACAACGCCCCGTGGATGGATACTTACGGCCTGTCACCGATAGCCAACGAGAATTTCGACTGGTCGACGCTGAGCGCGTCCGACAAACACGCCGAGAAGATCAACGGCATCTGGTACAAGAAAGGCACCGGCTGGGGCGCGGAGGAAGGCCAGATCCTGACCCGCTTCGAGCTCTACCGCGACATGAAGGTCGTCACCAGCCACGAACGTATCGCCGGCAGCAAGCGCGTCGTCTGCGACGAATACCGCGACAACCACACCTGCAAGCGCAGCCATGACGAATACGACTATGTCGACACTTACGGCCCGTTCGCCAGTTGGCAGGGATGCGTCGAGGTGCGGCCCTATCCTTACAATGTCGACGACACGCCGGCTTCGGGCAGCCCCAACAACACCGGCACCGGCGAAGGCGACCCCGCCACCATGTTCGTGCCGATGTTCGCGCCGGACGAGCCCGGCAACCACTGGTATGTGACCCAGGACCCTGACGAGCCGAAGCCGGTGACCTACGGCGCCGCCAACAGCTGGTGGAACGACGAGCCGTCGAGCACCACCGGCAAGACCAGGCAATCCAATATGGCCAAGTATTTCCAGCCGCGGCCGATGAATGCGCCGGTGCTGAGCAAGGGCGCCGGTCCCAACTACAGTTGCACCACGACCCCGATCACGCCGCTCACCGACGTCACCAATGCGGACGGGCTCGCCGCTATCAAGGCGGCGATCGACCTGATGGTTCCCAACGGCAACACCAACGTTCCGGAAGGCATGGCCTGGGGCTGGCGCACCGTCTCCAGCGCGGAGCCCTTCACGGAAGGGAGGCTGGAGACCGAACGCGGCAACGACAAGGTCGTCATCGTGCTCACCGACGGCGAGAACACCTATTCGACGGTGAGTTCCGACCCGGCCGGAAACAAGTCGACCTACGCCGCCTACGGCTATACCGGCGTCGGCTATAACGGCACCTCGGTCACCCGCCTGTTCGGCGGCACGTCGAGCGACATCGGTCAGTTCAACTACACGTCGGGCAACTATACCGCCGCGATGAACGAGCAGATGGCCAAGCTGTGCGACAACGCCAAGGCGGGCAACATCATGGTGATGACGGTGGCCCTCGACATGTCCTCGACCGATGCCGACGACAAGAAGGCGATGGATGCGCTCAAGGCCTGCTCGTCCGACTCCCGCTTCCGCAAGGATCCGGCCGACCCCAGCAAGCCGGCCAAGCTGCTCTGGAACGCGACCGGGGCGACGCTGTCGGACAACTTCAAGGAGATCGCGAACGAACTGTCGAATTTGCGGGTTGTGGGGTAAGGCCGGAAATCAGAAACGGGCGTCGAACGTCAGCGTCCAGGCTCTGAAAGCATGCTTCACGATGCAGGCAATGTCGCTGAAGGGCCCGTCTTTGAGGCCAGCAACTGGCCACCGTCGACCGCGATCGTTTGCCCCGTAATCCAACTTCCCATTTCGCTCGCCAGGAACAGAGCAACTTTCGCGATCTCCTCCGGCGTGCCAAATCGCCCCCAAGGTATGCTGTCGAGCGTGCGCTGATACAGTTGGGGATCGGACGCCTTGCGGTTATCCCACACGCCGCCTGGAAATTCGATCGAACCGGGCGCGATGCCGTTTACCCGGATGCGTTTTGGCGCAAGCGCCAACCCCTGGCCCATTGTGTAGTTGACGAGCGCCGCCTTGATCGCAGCGTAAGGCAAAGTGCGCGGCACCGCCCTGAAACCGGAAATCGACGAGATGTTGATGATGACGCCACCCCCCGCTTTTTCCATGAACGGGATGGCTGCCTGGGTGGTGCGCACCGTCGCCATCAGGTCGACGTCGATGCTGGCTCGCCAGCCGCTCTCGTCATCCCTCATGCCGATGCCCGACGCGTTGTTGACCAGAATGTCGATACCATCGAGCGCGCTAACGGCTCCCGCCACAAAGCTCGCGGGCGCAGATGCCTCTGCGAGGTCGCATGGCATTGCGAAAATGGCCCCTCCATGCCGCTTCAGCTCGACCTCAGCCGCTTCGAGACCCGGCGCACCGCGGGCGCAGATCGCGACATCCGCGCCTTCCGCCGCAAATGCCAGAGCGATTGACCGGCCGATGCCGCGACTGGCACCCGTTACAACAACCTTTTTGCCCTTGAAGGAGATTTGCATTGCGTTGACCCGTGCAAAGCTGGCTCTCGAATTTCCAGGTGAATGGAAGTGTATTGGATTATCACCTCCTGGTCGAGAAACGGCCGGATTTGGCGGCATCGAGGCTGGCGCAACGGTCGGCGCCCTCGAAGCCCTTGCGCCATTCTGCGAGGCAGGGCACATCTCAGGCGCGCTTTCCAGGAGACGCCTGTGCCCGACGCCGCCAACCATTTGACTTTCGCGCTGATCTGCCTCGGCATGGTGCTGACGCCTGGGCCGAACATGATCTACCTGATCTCGCGCTCGCTATCGCAAGGGCCGAAGGCAGGGCTGATCTCGCTCGGCGGCGTGGCGCTGGGCTTCCTGTTCTATGTGCTGTCGGCCGCCTTGGGCATCACCGCGCTCATCTTCGCCGTGCCTTACGCCTATGACGCGCTGCGCATCGCCGGCGCGCTCTATCTGCTGTGGCTAGCCTGGCAGGCGCTGAGGCCCGGCGGGCGCTCGCCGTTCCAGGTGCGCGAGCTGCCGAAGGACAGGCCGCGCAAGCTGTTCGTCATGGGGCTGATGACCAACCTGCTCAACCCGAAAGTGGCGGTGCTCTATCTGTCGCTGCTGCCGCAGTTCATCAACCTGGCCAAGGGCCATGTGCTGTCGCAGCTTCTGGTGCTGGGCGTGACGCAGATCTCGATCAGCCTCACCGTCAACGCCATCATCGCGGTGACGGCCGGCTCGATCGCCACCTTCCTCGCCGGACGGCCGTTCTGGCTGGTCGTCCAGCGCTGGATGATGGGCACGGTGCTGACCGCGCTGGCGCTGAAAATGGCGACCGAGGCGCAAAGGTAGAGACGGCCTTAGCGGCCCCGGCGTAGACCTACATCGGCCGGCGGGCGGGCCGGATCTGCTCCGGCTCGATCACCTTGCGATAGAGATGCCAGGTCGCGTGGCCGAGGATCGGCATGACGACGGCAAGGCCGGCAAACAGCGGGATCGAGCCGATCACCAGAAGCACCGCGACCGTCAGGCCCCAGAGCGCCATCTGCAACGGGTTTAACATCACGGCACGCGCCGAGGTCTCGATCGCCGAGACGGCGCCGACATCGCGGTCGAGCAGCAGCGGGAAGGCGATGACGGTTGTGGCAAGCACCACGACCGCGAAGACGAAGCCTGCGGCGTTGCCGAGCAGGATCAGCGTCCAGCCCCTGCTGGTCGTCAGCACGTCGCGCAGGAAGGTGCCGACCGATGCCGGCGGCTCGGCGCCGAACAGGCTGGTGTAGATCGACTGCGCGGCGAACAACCACAGAAGGAAGAGCCCGAAGAGCAGGCCGCCGATCACGGCGATCGAGGGTAGCGCCGGCGAATGGCGCACGTCGAGCGCATGCTGCCAGTGCGAGTCCATGCCGAGCTCGCGCCGGCGGCTGATCTCATAGAGACCGATCGCCGCGAAGGGCCCGATCAGCGCGAAGCCCGACATCAGCGGATAGACGAGCTGGATGGCGTTTGAGCCCGACGACCACCGCGTCAGGATCAGTCCGACGACCGGATAGATCAGGCACAGGAACACGTAGTGCGAAGGCTTGGCCCAGAAATCCTCGGCGCCGAGCCGCAACGCATCCCATAGGTCCGACGTGGTGATGTGGCGCACCGTGGGCTGCACATGCATCCCTCGCGCGTCCGCCATGACATGAAAACCAGCCATAACCGTCCTCCGTATTTCGCGGGGGCGGTCACCGCCTGGGGTGGCCGCCCGTGGCTGCCACTTTCAAGAACGCGGCCATCATAGCCGATCTTCCGGGGGATGTCGCGCTTCACGCGATTTTCATCGTCTGCCCGGCAAAAGCCATGATCGCCGGTATCAGAGGCACGATGACCATCCCGACCACCATGTCCCTCAATCTCGACAGACGAACATTGCTCAAGGCCATCGGCCTTGCGGCCCTTGGCGGCGTCGCCGCCTGCAACAGCGTCACGGTGCCAACCGGCGAAGGCGCCGGCGTGTCGTCCTCCGCTACCACCACGTTGAGCACAATCCGCACATCGGCCGGACTGCCGACACTGACGCCGGACACACAGCTCGAGCAGGCCGCGCTCCAGCAGGCGGGCTACATGGCGTCGCGCGCCCGCATGAGCCACACCACCGGGTGGGGCAAGGATTTCGCCTCCCGCATGAAAGGCAACGGGGTGCACGGCGCCGCCGGCGAGAATATCGCCGAGGGCCGCTTCGACCAGCAGAAACTGTTCGACATCTGGATGCATTCGGAC
>NZ_RZSC01000248.1:0-7845 GCF_003998155.1 Mesorhizobium sp. M1E.F.Ca.ET.063.01.1.1 | reverse complement strand
GCTCGGTGAAGGCGACGGTCTGCAGACTGAAGACCGGCAAGGTTGCCTCGACGCTGCCGATCTTCAGTCTGCAGACCGTCGCCTTCACCGAGCAGGCGGTGGCGCAGTATCAGAACATCGTAGGCCAAGGCGGCTGGGAACAGGTTCCGGCAACCAAGAAGCTTCAGCTCGGCGTCGACGATCCGGATGTCGTGCCGCTGCGCAAGCGGCTGATGATCTCGGGCGACCTGTCGCAGAGCGCCGGTATCTCTACGGCCTTCGATTCCTATGTCGACTCGGCGGTCAAGCGCTTCCAGCTTCGCCACGGCCTGCCGGCCGATGGCGCGATGGGCAAATACACGTATGCGGCGATGAACGTTTCGGCGCAGATCCGGCTCGGCCAGCTGCAGACCAACCTGCAGCGCCTGAAGGAAAAGGCCGGCACGCTCGGCAGCCGCTATGTGCTGGTCGACATTCCGGCCGCACAGATCGAGGCCGTCGAGAACGAGCGCGTGGTCCTTCGCCACACCGCGATCGTCGGCAAGATCGACCGCCAGACGCCGATCGTGAATTCCAAGATCAACGAGATCATCGTCAATCCGTACTGGAACGCGCCGGTCTCGATCGTGCGCAAGGACATCATTCCGCTGATGCGGAAGGACCCCAAATACCTCGAGGAGAGCCACATCCGGCTGTTCGCGCCGGACGGCAGCGAGGTCGATCCGATGACCGTCGACTGGTCGACGGACGATGCCGCCAAGTACCGTTTCCGCCAGGATCCGGGCGTCGGCAACGCCATGGCCTCGGTCAAGATCAACTTCCCGAGCCCGGACGGCGTCTATATGCACGACACGCCGCAGCAGAGCCTGTTCGGCAAGCTGATGCGCTTCGACTCCTCCGGCTGTGTGCGCGTCCAGAACGTGCGCGACCTCGTCACCTGGATCCTGCGCGACACGCCTGGCTGGGATCGCCAGCATTTCGAGGCCACCATCAAGACCGGCGAGAACACGCCGGTTCAGGTCGTCAATCCGGTGCCGGTCCACTTCCTCTATCTGTCCGCGTGGTCGACCGGGACCGGCGTCGTGCAGTTCCGCGACGACATTTACGGCCTCGACGGCAACAGCGAGCTGCAGATCACGTCTGCGCTGTAAGCGACTGATATTAAATATGAAAAGGCCGCTCTAGAAGCGGCCTTTTTTGTTTGGATCAGCCGTTGGTTCTGCAAAGCAATACCCAGCCGCCTGTCTGGACGCGACGCCGGCAATTGCGCATGGTCGGCCTGGGAGCCGGAATCGCATCATGGACGTCGCCGTCTTCATCCTCGTCGTGCTTGCTTTCGTGGCGCTTTCCGGCGCGCTGATGCGGCTGGTGCGGGTGCCGCTGCCGGTGTTGCAGATCGCCATCGGCGCCGCCCTTGCCTGGCCGGCGCGCGGCCTGCATGTCGAGATCGATCCGGAGCTGTTCCTCCTGGTGTTCATCCCGCCGCTTCTGTTCGGCGATGCCTTCGCGGCGCCGAAGCGGGAGCTGATCGAGCTGCGAGGGCCGATCCTCGATCTTGCGATCGGATTGGTTTTCTTCACCATTGTCGGCTTCGGCTACGCCCTGCATTGGCTGGTGCCGAGCATCCCGCTTGTGGTTGCATTCGCTTTAGCCGCCGTGCTGTCGCCGACCGATGCGGTCGCCGTGTCCTCGATCGTCGACCGCAATGTCGTTCCGGCGCGGCTGATGCATATATTGGAAGGCGAATCCCTGCTCAACGATGCCTCCGGCCTGGTCATGTTCCGCTTCGCCGTAGCAGCGGCGCTGACCGGCAGCTTCTCCTTCGCCGCCGCCTCGCTGAGCTTCGTCTATGCCGTGGCCGTCGGCATCCTTGCCGGCATCGCGGCGCTGTTCATCGCCGCCAAGGCGCTGCAAATCCTTGGCCGCATCGGCGGCACGCCGGCGGAGGCGCAGGTGCTGGTCATGATCCTGCTGCCCTTCGTCGCCTATCTGATCGCCGAGCATGCCGGCGCCTCCGGCATCCTGGCCGCGGTCACGGCGGGCCTGCTCACCGGGACGTCCGGCATTTTCCGCTATCTGGCGGTCTCGGGGCGCATTCAGGCGATGTCGCTATGGTCGACACTGACCTTCGTCTTCAATGGCGCTCTCTTCATCCTGCTTGGCCTGCAGCTTCCAGACATCATCCGCAAGGTTCCGCCGGAGCTCACCAGCCGGCACTGGCTGTTCGAGCCGGCGCTGACCGTGCTCATTTTGACGCTCTGCCTGATCGGCCTGCGCTTCCTCTGGATCTGGATCGGCGACATGGCCACTGGGATCGCCGCACGGCTCGGCAAGCGCGAAGCCGAGCCCTTTGGTTTCCGTGTCAGGCTTGCCGGGTCGGTGGCCGGTGTGCGCGGGGCGATCACGCTGGCCGGCATCCTGTCGCTGCCGCTCGCGCTGCAGGACGGCTCGCCCTTTCCGGCTAGAGATGTGGTGATCTTTCTCGCCGCCGGCGTCATCATCTGCTCGCTGGTCATCGCCAGCCTCGCTTTGCCGAGGATCGCGCGCGGGCTGGTCGAGCCGGGCGAGGATCCGGGCGCGGCGGAAGAACGCCGGGCGCGTGTCGGCGCTGCCAACGCGGCCATCGCCAGGATAGAAAGTCTCGCCGGCAACGGCGGCGAAGAGGGCGAGGTGGCCGAGGCCCGGCTCGCGGTTGCCGACAGCATCGTTGCCGGCTACCGACGCCGCATCGCGGCGTCCGACGAGGCCGAAGAGGCGCGCGCCGAGGCTCGTGAAGCCGGGCGGCTGGAACTCGAGCTGAGGCATGCCGGCATCGAGGCGGAGCGCGCCGCCGTGCGCGCCATGTTCCGCAGCCGCGAGATCAACGACCATACGATGCGGGCGCTGCTTTCCGAGATCACGCTGACCGAAGCCCTGCTCAAGAGCCGGCAGGGCAGGAAATAACGGTTCGGTCGATTTGCTTGGCGCAATCCGGCCAGCAAATTTCGCGCCGCAAACGTGGCGGGCTCCGAACAACTGTGTTAATGCGCGGCGACCTCGCAAGACCTCCGGCCCCAAGGGAAAGCAAGCCATGTCAAATGCCGCGGCAGCCTCCAGCAAATTCGAATCCTTCTTTGAGACCACGCTTGCCGATGCCGATCCGGAAATTTTCGGCGCTATCCGCAACGAGCTTGGCCGCCAGCGCCATGAGATCGAGCTGATCGCCTCGGAGAACATCGTGTCCCGCGCCGTGCTCGAGGCTCAAGGGTCGATCATGACCAACAAATATGCCGAGGGCTATCCGGGTAAGCGCTACTATGGCGGTTGCCAGTTCGTCGACGTGGCCGAGGAACTGGCCATCGAGCGCGCGAAAAAGCTGTTCGGCTGCAACTTCGCCAACGTCCAGCCGAATTCCGGCAGCCAGATGAACCAGGCCGTGTTCCTGGCGCTGCTGCAGCCCGGCGACACCTTCATGGGCCTCGACTTGAATTCCGGCGGCCATCTCACCCACGGCTCGCCGGTCAACATGAGCGGCAAGTGGTTCAAGGTCGTCTCCTACGGCGTGCGCAAGGACGACCATCTGCTCGACATGGACGCGATCGAAAAGACCGCGCATGAGACCAAGCCGAAGCTTATCCTGGCCGGCGGCACTGCCTATTCGCGCACCTGGGACTGGAAGCGTTTCCGCGAGATCGCCGATTCGATCGGTGCCTACCTGATGGTCGACATGGCCCACATCGCCGGCCTCGTCGCTGGCGGCATGCCCCCGTCGCCGCTGCCCCATGCCCATGTCGTGACCACGACCACGCACAAGTCGCTGCGTGGCCCGCGCGGCGGCATGATCCTGTGCAACGACGAGGAGATCGCCAAGAAGATGAATTCGGCGGTGTTCCCCGGTCTGCAGGGCGGTCCGCTGATGCATGTCATCGCCGCCAAGGCGGTGGCGCTCGGCGAGGCGCTGAAGCCGAGCTTCAAGGCCTATGCCGAAAGCATCGTCGCCAACGCCAAGGCGCTGGCTTCGAGCCTGCAGGAAACCGGCCTCGATATCGTCTCGGGCGGCACCGACAATCATCTGATGCTGGTCGACCTCAGACCGAAGAACGCCACCGGCAAGCGTGCCGAGGCGGCCCTTGGCCGGGCCAACATCACCTGCAACAAGAACGGCATCCCTTTCGACCCGGAAAAGCCCTTCGTCACCTCCGGTGTCCGTCTCGGCACGCCTGCCGGCACCACGCGCGGCTTCGGCCAGGCCGAATTCCGCGAGATCGGCAAGCTGATCGCCGAGGTGCTGGATGGGCTGAAGGTGGCGAATTCCGACGAGGGCAATGCCGCCGTCGAGGCCGCCGTAAAGGCCAAGGTCACGGCGCTGACGGATCGTTTCCCGCTCTATCCTTATCTCGGTTGACCGGGCGCTGCGCATCATCTTTTATCCGCCGGCATTGCGTCGTCCTGACTGGACGGCGCTCCGAACTGGAGGCTTGATGATGCGCACTTTTCGTCCCGCTGCCCTGGTCCTGCTTGGTTCGCTGGCCGGCTTTGCCGTATCGGGCGCGCTTGCACAGGAGCAAACGCAGCCGGATCCGAATTTGCCGGCCACCAACACTTTCGGCGGGTGGACCACGATCATCGATACGCTCGATACCGGGCAGGACGCGCGCAAGACCTGCGCGGCTTCGACCGCTTTCGTCGACGGCAATGGCAGCGCGGGCACGCTGACGCTTTCGATCTCGAACGGCGACGCGCTGCCGCCCGATGCCTATCCCGCCATCATGATCACCGTCGACAACAAGGACCTGCCGACCGGCAAGAGCATCGCAGCGACATTTGGCGACCCCGGCATCAAGGTTTCCGCGGCGGTCTCTTCCACCGATGCCGTCAACGGCCGTCCGAGCTGGATGGTCGACAACCAGGCCAAGACCAGTCTCGCGCTGCTGCGAGCCATGCGCAAAGTCACCTCGCTCGATGTCGTTTTCGGCAAGCAGACGGTCGCCAGCATCCCGATGGACGGCTTCACCAAGGCCTATCGCAACCTCGGCACGTCCTGCGGCTTCGCCACGAAGGATGTCGCGCCCTGAGGCGACGGAGCGTTCAGGGCAGGGCGCTGGCAATCTTGCTCGCGCCTCGCTATCTCTGAGGCATAAAAGGCTCTAAGCCTTTCGCCCATAGAATCGCGAACCCAAGGCTTTCCATGCGCTGCCCTTATTGCCAGTCCGAAGATACGCAGGTGAAGGATTCGCGCCCCGCCGAGGATGGCGCTGCGATCCGCAGGCGCCGCGTCTGTCCGGATTGCGGCGGCCGCTTCACCACCTTCGAGCGCGTGCAACTGCGCGACCTCGTCGTCATCAAGAAGTCCGGCCGCAAGGTGCCGTTCGATCGCGACAAGCTCCTGCGCTCCGTCGAGATCGCGGTGCGCAAGCGCAACGTCGATCCCGAGCGCATCGACCGCGCTGTGACCGGCATCGTGCGTCAGCTCGAAAGTTCCGGCGAGACGGAAGTGGCCTCCGGCGAGGTCGGCCGCCTGGTCATGGAGGCGCTGAAATCGCTCGACGACGTCGCCTATGTCCGCTTTGCCTCTGTCTACCGCAACTTCCGCGAAGCCAAGGATTTCCACGAATTGCTGGGCGAGCTGAAGGGCGACGAGGAAAAAACCGAAGAGGACGCCGGCTGATCATGGCAGGACCGCGACTGAGCGAGGCCGATCAGGCGGCTCTGGATCGTCGTTACATGGCCGCGGCGCTGAGGCTGTCGCGCCGCAATGCCGGCCGCACCTCCACCAACCCTTCCGTCGGCACGATTGTCGTGCGCGACGACGGCGCCGGTCCGATGGTCGTCGGCACCGGCGTCACCGCTATCGGCGGCCGGCCGCATGCCGAGACCGAGGCCCTGGCCGAGGCCGGTGAGCTTGCGCACGGCGCCACTGCCTATGTCACCCTGGAGCCTTGCGCCCACCATGGCCGCACGCCGCCTTGCGCCAACGCGCTGGTCAATGCCGGCATCGCGCGCGTCGTGGGTGCTGCCAGCGATCCCGATCCGCGCGTCTCCGGCAAGGGCTATGCCATCCTGCGCGCCGCCGGCATCGAGGTGGCGGAGAAGGTGCTGGCCACCGAGGCCGCCGAGCAGATGGCCGGCTATTTGATTCGATCTCTGAAGAAACGCCCGGAAGTGATCCTGAAGCTTGCGCTTTCCAGCGATGGCAAGATCGGCAGGAGAGGCGCCGGCCAGGTTGCCATCACCGGCGAGATCGCGCGGCGCGAGGTCTATCTGATGCGCGCCGAGGCCGATGCCATCCTGGTCGGCATCGGTACCGCGCTCGAGGACGATCCGGCTCTGACCGTGCGCTTGCCGGGGCTGGAGAACCGCTCGCCGGCGCGCATCATCCTCGATCGCCAGATCCGGTTGCCGGAGACATGCAAGCTGGTGTCCGGCGTTGACCGTGTTCCGCTCTATGTCGCGGCGTGCCCCGAGGCGGACCCGCACCGGCGGGCCGCGCTCGAACGCGCTGGCGTGCATTTTATCGGTACGGAAACGTACGAAAGTGAAGTGGCCCTGCCGGAACTGCTGGAGGATTTGGCCGCGCTCGGCATGGCAAGCGTGCTGGTGGAGGGCGGCGCCAAGGTGGCCAAGGCCTTTCTGGAGGAAGACCTGGTCGACCGTATCGTCCTGTTCCAGGGGCCGGAAGCAATCGGCGAGGACGGCATTGCATCGCCTATCGACGCCGACCATATCCCGCCGGGTTTCCGCAAATTGCGCGAGATGCGCTTCGGCGAGGACAGCTACGCCGAATGGGTACGACCATGATCCCAAAAGCTGGGAACCGGTTTTTGGGTAAGATCATGGTCAGACGGAAAGACCGAGATTGATGTTTACTGGAATTGTCACCGACGTCGGGACCGTGGCCGCGGTGAAGCCGCTCAGCGAAGGCGTCGGCCTGCGCATCGATACCTCCTACGACCCCGAGACCATTGCGATCGGCGCCTCGATCTCCTGCGGCGGCGTCTGCCTGACCGTGACGGCGCTTCCCGAGCATGGCTCGAACGCGCGCTGGTTCGAGGTCGAGGCCTGGGAAGAAGCGCTCAGGCTGACTACCGCGTCGAGCTGGAAATCCGGCGCCAGGATCAATCTTGAACGGGCGCTGAAGATCGGCGACGAGCTCGGCGGCCACATCGTCTCCGGCCATGTCGACGGCACGGCAGAAATCGTCGAGCGCAAGGAGGAGGGCGACGCCGTGCGCTTCACGCTGGAGGCGCCGCGGCATCTCGCGAAATTCATCGCGCCGAAAGGCTCCGTCGCGCTCGACGGCACCTCGCTCACCGTCAACAAGGTTGAAGGCACTCGCTTCGACGTTCTTCTGATCCACCACTCGCTGAGCGTCACCACCTGGGGCGAGCGCCAGGCCGGCGACCGCGTCAACATCGAGATCGACACCATGGCCCGCTATGCCGCGCGTCTTGTGGAGGCCGCGAAAGAAGGGTTGTGATGACCAAGAATGCAACCGGGTCCATGCAGGAGGAAAAGCTCAGCATTGAGGACCAGCGGGTCTCGATCTGTCGGTCAACGATTGCAGGGTGTTCGTTGAGGCCTTGGTCAATCCGCGGCCGGTGAATGACCGTCTGCGCGATACGGTGCGTCGCTATCGCGAGGCTACTGGCGTCTGACGGCCAATTGCAGCAATCTTGTGCTTGCGATCAATCCGGCTTCGGCCTAAGTCACCGGCAATCCCCCGGAGACTTTTATGGCTGGCATATCCCAACACGGCAAAGCGTTCATTCGTCCGAAGGCGAAGGCGCATCTGCTCATCGTCGAGGCGCGCTTCCACGACGACCTCGCCGACGCGCTGCTCGACGGCGCGACCGGCGCGCTGGACGAAGCCGGCGCTACCTATGACGT
>NZ_RZSC01000247.1:0-7868 GCF_003998155.1 Mesorhizobium sp. M1E.F.Ca.ET.063.01.1.1 | reverse complement strand
CATCCGCCGCGAGATCGGCCATGATTTCGCGCTGAAGCCCGACACCTTCGGTCGCCAGCGCCTCACCCCCGGCACGGCGGAGGCGCGCCGCGTCTACGAGGTGTCGAATGGCGGCTACACCCCTGCCGGCGGCATCGTGCGCCTGCGCAACGTCGATCCGCTGGTCGGCATCACCTCGCTCACCCGCCAGCAGCGCGAGGCAGGAGGGCGCTTCCGTGACGATTTCGAGCGCGCCGCCCGCGAAGGCCTGCAGCCGCAATCCTGGAGCGAGCGCGTCGACAGCGGCCGGGTGGGCGGCGGCATCCCCGACCGCGTGCTTTCAGCCGGCCGCGCGCATGCCCACGCCGCCGCCGCGCTTGCCCATTGGGAGGTAGCCGAGGTGGTGCGCAAAATCTGCCTCGAAGGCCAGTCGGTGAAGGCGCTCGCCGAGCGCACCGGCGACGGGCGGGATGTGGTGGTGAAGCTGCTGAAGGTCGGGCTGGACCTGCTGGCGGTGCATTACGGGATGATGATGGGGAGGCGGGCTGGGTGAGTGGCACAAGAAACGGTTTGGTTTAGAATATATCGCACCCACCATCTCGTTTGATGGCGTCCATGATCGCCAAGGAGACACCGGATTGAAGATGAAGCAGCCGGTCGGTAACGGCCAACTCGCTCCACTGTGACCGTTCAATGACGAAGCTCTGGGAACTGGAAAAGACCGTCGAGGTGGAGTTCACCGTCGAAACAGCAATTTATCGCTTTCGCCTCGAAGCGCAGAAGCCGGCCCACGAGCAAGGCAAATACCGGATCAGGCTATTCGAATATGACGTATTCCGCATCAAGCCGACCTTTGGCGACTATCCCGAGGACGGCGCCGATCACGAAATCCAGTTCGCCGCCAACCTGTCCATCGACCAGAAGGAATATGAGGCCGCGTCTGCCGACGAAGCATTGCAAATGGCTATTGGCGACCTGCGCAAGCAGCTTTTCGTTTAGAATAGCAGCAGTCGAATATTGCCGGCTCTGGCGCCTCTGACTGGATCATGCTGTGATCAATAGGAAAGCAACAGGTGCCGACGCCGTCGAAGTTGGAATGAAACCAGACATTTTCATCGGCTGCTACGTCAAGGTGTTGTCCTTGTCGAAAGGCAATTACGGGCATCCCGTTGAGGATGTGCGCCAGACGGCTATTGGCACGGTATGCCGGATCGTTGAGCCTTTCGATGGATCCTCGGATGACGGGCTTCAAACAAGGCAAGGCGAATTCCTGGTCGCTTACAAGGCGATCTCGAAGGATGGCGTTGACAGCATTGGCTTTTATCTCCGGCCTAATAATCTCGAAGTGGTTCCTGCCACCGAGGAGCTTTTGCTGCTCTATAGCGACGACCTTTGGCAGTTGATCAGGCCATATGGCGAGCCACAGGACACGTCGACCTTCGCCAGACTCGCGACGGCGTTGGGATATTCACGACCATGACCTACCTTTTCGAGACCGATTGCCATCCGTACGAGGGCCTGCATGAAATACCCCGATGGAACCCTTGCCCGGCTTGGCGACAAGATCCTCGTCTGGGAAGGCAATTAAGGCGTCGTGGTCTGCTCCATGGATACCGACGAATATTCCGAGGAGTACCCCAAGGAAGGTGCTGTCCGAAAAGGCAGGGCTGATCCACTATGTAACGCCTGAGACCGGCATGCGACTGATCGAGAGGAGGAGATGAAGGCAAGGTCCATGACCAGACTGATTGCTCGGCTCCTGATGGGCTTGGTCGTGGTGGCGGCAATTGGCGTGGGGTTGCTGTTGCTGCGAAACAGCCAGATGGATCGAGGTGTACAAGCGCTGAAGCGGGAGGATGGCGCCGCTGCATTGGCGAGTCTGAAACCGCTGGCGCAGCTTGGGGATGGAACTGCCCAGATGCTCGTCGGGTCAATCTATGCCTACGGATGGGGCGGGGTCCACAAGAGTGATGCGGATGCGATTTACTGGTTCCATCGGCTTGGCCCGCGGGGTCCGTTGGTTGCCGAGGAAGGCGCCGATCCAGCAGCGCCATACCAGCTTATGGTTGCAAAAGCCTACGCCGCCGGGGCAGACGGGGTGAGAGCCGACGCCGGCGAAAGTGTGAAGTGGCTGAAGTTGGCGGCTGAAGCTGGAAGCAAGGAGGCCGCCTTAGCGCTCTCCCTATCTCGCCAATGATCTACGACGCCTCTTTGCCCCGCGACGAACATCAGATGAAATGCTGGCCGCCGGAAAAGACCAAACTCTGAAAGACGCAATGCCTTGAGTTCCACATCCACAAGCCCGGCGCCGCCCCTCATCCGCCTGCCGGCACCTTCTCCCCGTGAACGGGGAGAAGAGGGCTGGTCGCGACGCCGGCGCTCATTCTCGACGCTGAAGATTGGCGAAAGCGGTGATGACAGCCCCTTTCTCCCCGTCACTATACGGGGCGAAATGCCCGGCAGGGCAATGAGGGGCGGCGCCGACCGACAGCCTCTGTCAGCGGCGTTTCACCACGCCGCCTCAAGCGTCCTTCTTCAGGGGCTCCGGCTCATCCTCCGGCCCCTTTTCCCACCCGAAAACGCTGCGCCCTCCGAGCAGATGCGACTGGTCCATCTCGCCGGCGACAATCTCCTTCAAGCTCGGCCCCGTCACATAGCGCTCCATCCGCCGCGACTCCCCGTCCAGCCGCTTGAGCGCCTGCAGTTCCTCGTCCCGCCCGAGCTTGGCCTTCCCCACCGCCGATTTCAGCACCGCGATCGTCTCGTCATAGACCTTCAGCGGCACGGGGAAGGGGTGGCGGTCTTTGCCGCCGTGGGCGAGCGAGAAGCGGGCCGGGTCGGAGAAGCGGTAGGGCGCGCCGTGCACCACTTCCGACACCATGGCCAAGGCCCGCACCGTGCGCGGGCCGACGCCGGGCACAAGCAGCAGCTCGGGAAAATCCTTCGGGCCGCTTTCGATCGCCGACGCGATGTTGCCGTGCAGCCGGCGCATGACGATGTCGCTCTCGCGCACGTCGTGATGCGCGGGCATGACGAGGTTGGGGAGCAGCGGCTGCGCGGCCGGCTCGGGCTCGGGCTTCGCGGTTTCTTGGGGCTCCAGCGCGGCAAGCTCGCTCAGGATCTTTTCCGGGCTCATGGTCTTCAGAAGCGCGACCTGGCCTCCGCGCGCTTTCTCCGCGCGATGGTCGGTGAGGTTGACGATCTCGCCCTGGCGCTCGCCCTCGATCGCGGCATGCGGCTGGTCGACGAAGCTCGTTAGCCCCTCCGACAGCCAGTGGTAGCGCCGCGCCTGGCGGGCATCGCCGTTCATGCCCTGCTGCACCACCACCCAGCGCCCGTCATCGCTGACGATGAAGCCGTGCAGATAAAGGTCGTAGCCGTCCTGCACGGCGGCGCTGTCCACCTTGGCGACGAGGCGGCTGGCGGTGGCGAGGGCATCGCCGTCCAGGCCGACGCGGTCGCCGATGGCGATGAGCTCACCCGGCGTCTTGCGCGAATGCGCGCCGCGCCCGCCGCAGACATGGATGCCGAGCTCGCCGGCCATCGGATTGAGGCCGCGTTTCAGCGCGCCGATGACGGAAGTGGTGATGCCGGAGGAATGCCAGTCCATGCCCATCACGGCGCCGAAGGACTGGAACCAGAACGGATGCGCCAGGCGCCGCAAAAGCTCGTCGCGGCCGTAGTGGTGGATGATGGCTTCGCACAGCACCGCGCCGAGCCTGGTCATGCGCTCGCCCAGCCATTTCGGGACCCGCCCGCCATGCAGCGGCAGGTCGGCGCTGCCGCTTCGCTGCGTCACGTCGATTCTCCGTGGATGCCGGCGACTTAGATGGCATTTCGGGAGGGATTTGCAAGGCGGGTGCAAATCTCCCCTCTTGAGGGGGGAGATGGCCGCGAAGCGGCCAGAGGGGGTCGTCTCACATGGAGCGCCGGCGTCCAGAATCCTCCACCTTGTCTCTTTGCCGCGAAGGGCGTTGGCGCTCCACGCGCGGTGACCCCTCTGTCGCCTTTGGCGACATCTCCCCCACAAGGGGCACAAGGGGGGAGATCAGCCGACCTCGTCAATAGCGGCACACCCGCACGCGTTCCAGCACGCGGTGGTGATGGTGCCAGTGCCTCACCCACCTCACATGGCAATGGCGGTAGTGATGGTGCCGGTAGTAGCGGTACGGATAACGCATCGTGTAGCGGGGATAATAGCCGCCGTAATAGCGTGGGCCGTAGTAGCGCGGGCCGTAATAGCGACCGCCATAGAACGGATCGCCGTAATACGGGCCGTAAAAGGGGCCGAAGCCGCCGAACGGACCGAAAAAGCCGCCGCCAAGACCGAAGAACTGTGCATCAGCAGGCGCGACCGTGGCTGCCGCGGAGGCAACGGCGATCACCGAAGCAAGTAGCAGTTTTTTCATGGCAACCTCCTCCTGAAGGTTCACCATGACAACGCTCGGGCCGGCGAAAGGCTTCCTGCGCGGCGTTCACAGGATATCAGTGGCATGTGAAGACCGGCCCGAGTGTGCAGCGGCAGGTCGGCGCTGCCGTTTCGCTGCGACGTGTGCTTTCCGTTACGAATGCCGGCTTTGTAGATGGCTTTTGGGCGGGATTTGCAAGGGGGCTGATCTCGCCTCAAGAGGGGAGATCAGCCAATGCCGACCCGGCTCAATACCTGCAGATGCGGATCGCCTCGTACCTGTGGTGGCGGTGCCTCACATACTCGATATGGCATCGCCTGTGGTGCCGGTAGTAGTAATGCTGACGATAGTAATAGTGCGGCCTGTAGCTGTAATATTCGCCGTAATACGGACGATACATATAGCGATCGCCGTAATAGTCGCCATAGTAGGGCCCGTAGTCGTCATAATAGTCATTGTAATAACCGTCGCCGATGCCGATCCCGAATTCGAGGCGGCCGGCGTTGGCCGGGCCGATCAAGGTGGCCGCCGACGCAATGGCTACGACGGAGGCGAGCAGGAGCTTTTTCATAGACCTCCTCCTTAAAGGTTGATCGCCTCATAAACGCTTCGGAGGCAGCCTATGTTCCCAATCGCTAATATCCCCATCGCGCAGATAAGCAGGCGGCGATGGCTAATCCTACGCCTGGGAGATTAGCCATCGCTATCGGCTTCGCTCAGTCGCCCTTAGTCGCAGATACGCACTCGTTCGATGACGCGGTGGTGATGGCGCCAGTGTTTCACGATCCTAATCCGGCAATTATCATCATAATACCGGTTATGATAGCGCACCACATAACGCTCACGATAGGGAGTGTAGTAGTCGTCGTCATAGATGTGTCGGTAATAGCGATGAGGGTAATACCCGCCATAGTAGTCGTCTCCGTAATAGGGGTCGTAGGACGGGCCTATGCCGATACCGAACTGGACGCTGCCGGCGCTAGCCGGCGCGATCGCGAACGCCGAGGCGATGGCGATCATCGAAGCAAACAGAAGCTTTTTCATCGCTGCCTCCTCTTTCGATGGATGCCCCTTCAGGCAATAAACGGTTTCGGCGCGGACGGTGTTCCCGGGAAAATGCATCGCCCTATCTCTCCTCCTGTGGGAGAGAAAGCGATTTCAACATCTTAGCCGAAGGCTAAGTGCTAGAAATCGCAAGTGAGGGGAAAAGCGCCGGCCTCCGACAAAGGGTGCCGGCGCCCTACGAAATCCCCTTTCTTGCGTCTCTTTCCAAAACAACGAGGGGAGATAGACGCCGCCGTCGCCATACCGCCACTTGCTGTCGCGGCGCCGCGCGTACCCGCCGGCGCCGTCGGCTACTCAATCGCCCAGCCAATCCCGGCAACCACAGGAGCTGCCCATGACCAAGCCCACCATCCTCAAATTCGGCGCCGTCGAGCATGCCGAGGCCGGCGATCTGCCGGGCTGGGTCGTCGTCGAGGGCAGGCCGACCATGCAGACCGCCGTCCAGCACACCGCCGAGGACGGCAAAGTGATGTCGGGCACCTGGCGCGCCTCGCCCGGCACCTACCATGCCACCTACACCGACTATGAATTCGTGCACATGATCGCCGGCCGCATCGTCATCACCCCGGATGGCGGCGAGCCGGTCGAGGTCGGTCCCGGCGACGCCTTCGTGGTCGAGGCCGATTTCAAGGGTACCTGGCAGATCCTCGAGCCGGTGACCAAGCATTTTGTCGTCGTGGTGGGATAGAGCGCCTTCGCCGAAACTGCCGATCTACCCCCTTGCGGGGGAGATGCCCGGCAGGGCAGGGGGGTGTGAAGGATCGCCAACCCTTCCGATAACGGCTTCAACCATCGGGAGTCGCAACCTCTCCAGTTGACACGCTGGCGGGACAGCACCCCCCTCTGGCCTGCCGGCCATCTCCCCGCAAGGGGAGATCACGCGCTCGATCGACCTGCCTACCGCCCCACCTTGGAAATCACCCTTTTCTCCACCTCCGGCTCCAGCGATTCCGCGAACGGCGTCGCTAGGTGATGCTGGTCGCGGAAGGCGAGCTGGCCGTCGATGAAGACGTGGCAGGTGGTGGCGTTGCAGAAGCGGTCGGTAAGGTCGACGTAAGAGGCGTTGGGCACGCTGGTGACGATCTCGCGCTCGATCGCCGCCATCTTGTCGTTGGCGGCATCGGCGCGGGTCTGGTCGCAGAGCGAAGGCGCCTTGTCGCGCCACAGCGCGCGCGACACGCAGGTGTCGATGTTCTCGTCGTTGAACGGCACGTCGCGGATGAAGGCGATCTTCAGCCCGGCCTTGCTCAGGCTCGTAAGCGTCGAACGCAGGCCGGCCCGCCACACGGCGTCCGGCGTGTCCGGCTGGCCCTTGCCTTCCGCCATCTTGCGCGAAGAGGTCAGCGCCAGCTCCGAGATCACCACCAGCGAAGGCTTCGCGGCAATGATCTCCTTGATCGCCTGCTCGCGCCATTGGTCGCATTCGCGGTAGTCGCGGTTGAGCTTCGTGACGAAGTAGGAGTAGCGCGAGGGACGGCACGAGCTTTTCAGCCAGGTTTCGACGCGGTAGCCGTTCTTTTTGCCCGCCTCGATCAGCGGCGTCGACCAATGATCGGCGTGGGAATCGCCGAACAGCGCGATCATGCGCTGGCCATTGCCGAACACACAGGGTTTCGGCGTCACCGTGTCGTAGCCCTCGACGCAGGCCTTGGCGCGCGCGGTCGCGGGTTCGGCGGCGCTTGCCGCGATGCTGCGCTGCTCGGGGTTCTGGTGGCGCACCGCAAGCGCGGCATTGCCGTAGGCGGCTGCGACGCCGGTGCCGGTCAGGAGGAGGGCCGGCACCAGCGCCCGCGCCGCATTGGCCATAAGCCAGCCGTTGCGGCGGATCGGATTCTCGATGAGATGGTAGCTCAGTGCCGAAAGCGCCAGCGTCAGCCCGAGGCAGGCCAGGCGTTGGGCGAGCGTCAGCTCCTCCACCAGCATGCCGGCATAGACGATGACCGGCCAGTGCCACAGATAGAGCGAATAGGAAAGTTTTCCGATCCACTGCAAGGGCGGCAGCGCGAGGAGGGCGCTGGGGCCACTCCTCGCGTCGGCCGCGCCCGCCAGCAGCAGAAGGACAGTGCCGGCAACCGGCACCAGGGCCAGAAAACCGGGGAAGGGAGCCTCCTCGCTGAAGGTAAGGTAAGCGAAAGCAATCAGCGCCAGCCCGCAGAGGCTGAACGCCAGGGCAAGCCGCGGGCGCCTCTCCAGCAGCCATGCCGGCGCCATCGAGGCCAGCCCGCCGGCGGCGAACTCCCAGGCGCGCAGCGGCGAGAAATAGAAGGCCCAGGGCTGCGACACGGGGGTCAGCCACGCGCAGACCGCGAAGGAGACGAGGCCAGCAATGCCGATCGCAAACATGATGGTCCGCTTGCCGGGCTTCAGCCAGGCCGCCAGCATCAAGAGCGCCGGCCAGGCGAGATAGAACTGCTC
>NZ_RZSC01000246.1:0-7872 GCF_003998155.1 Mesorhizobium sp. M1E.F.Ca.ET.063.01.1.1 | reverse complement strand
ATTTTGGCCCACGAAAAAGACAATGAAATCAGAGATGTGAATACGTCCTCCGGGCCCACCATTGTCGTTATTTATCAATGATTTATAGGGCGGTTCGCCACGAGGTTCGCCAATAGGTTCGCCAAGCATCGGCTTGCGCGTGACCAGACGCACGACCCGGTCCATGCCCTGGACGGCCAAACGCACCTGCGAGGCCTCCCTGGAACAGAGCTCAGCATGGTCGATGTCGTCGTGGCCGAGGACGTCCATCATCTGCCTGGTGGATGCTTCCGCTTCGGCGAGATAGACCCCGAGTGACTTCCTCAATCCGTGCAGAGTGAGGCCCTTCGGCAATCCAGCGAGAGCGCACCAGTGCGCCATGGCACCGGTTAAGGACTGCGCCGAGAAAGGCTGGCCATATCCGGTGAGCAAGACTGTTTCTCCGCGCCGGTCGGCCGCCTCCAGGATCTCAGCGAGCATGGGAGTTACTGGAACGAAAAGCCGCTTCCCTCCGGTCCTTCCCTTGTTCTTGGTCTGCACGATATTGAATCCGTCGAACTGGCGCTCAACTCCGTCGATCAGGACGCGACGCGTGACGCGCTGATCCCATCGCAGCCCGGCAACGTCGCCTCGGCGGTTCCCCAGCCACAGTGCCAGCCCATAGCAGGTTCGCGCCGCAGTGCCGGGCGGCCAGCGCTTTTCGAATTGCGCCATGGCCTCGCGCGACCATGCTTTCCAGCCGCCATAGGCGGGCCGCCACTCAACCGCCGCCATGGGATCGATTTCGATCCAATCTTGGCGTAGCGCGACATAGACCAGCTTGCGTATGCCTACCAAGCAGGTGCTTGGCCTTGTGGGGCGTGGCGATGAAGCGGCCAAGAAGCTCTTCAACATGGATACGCCGAAGATTCTTAACCGCTACATCCCGCCAGATGAGCGGGTGATCAGGGACCACTCGCAGTTCTAGAAATTCTTCGATCACCCGTGTGTTCTTGCGCTTGCTGGCTTCGTCAAGCGCCAACCACTTGACCGAGATCTTCAACCGTTGAAAGGCCGCTCCAAACGTGCCGGGCAGAGCGGCTCCAGGCATGACGACGGGAGCCTTGGGGACTTTCCGGCCCTCGACCGCTGCCTGGTAGGCCTCCTTGAAACCCGCCTGATTGGGGGCCGGCAGACTAAGCACACGCTCCTTCGTCCGATAGCGCCAGCGAACTTTGCCATGGCGGTCTTTGTAGGAGGAGAGGCCGGGGATATTTGTCGGTCATGGCAGAATGAATCTATTCCCTGCGATGATTCCCTTGCAACAGGAAGTCGACGATATTTTCTTCCTCGTCTCCAGGTAGTTCGGTAAACGCGGCTTCGAGTTTTAAGCGATCCCAGATCACGCGGCTGTCAACCTTCTTCGGCTTTGGCATGCGGCGGTCAGCGACCATTTGGTCAAATTTTGTTGCGCCCACGCCAATGTACCGGGCGGCCTCTTCGCGTGAGAGGCCGCGAGGAGGATAGGAGAGGGGATCGCTTTTCATGATCTCGCCACTGGCATGTGTGCGCCCTGGTTCGGGGACTTCTGTTCAGAGATCAGGATCTATTCTAGATTGTATCAACCTCCGCCGGAAGAGAGCCGATCAAGCCGTGCGGTAAATTGCGGTCAGGGCGTATAAATAGGATGTAAGTTCAGGGGTTCGAGTCGGGAGAGTGCTACCGCCAATATAGCGCTTCAACCGAGTTCTTCTGTTGAAGGGGCTTCGCAAGCGAGGCCAGCAGGTTCAAATCCTGTCCCCGCAACCAATTTTATCATAAATCAATAACCGTCCCGATCTGATCAATCGGGGCGGTTCTTTGCGTTTGCGAGACGCCGCGCGCGGTGGCGCAAACCGAAGCCAGCGCGCGTGTCATCGAGACCATCCTCGGCAAGATCGCTTGGCGTGCCGTCGCTTGATGTTGTTTTGGGTTTGTCAGGCAAACAGTACGCGGCGGCCCTCGACGGCGGCTATGATCTTCATTTTGACGGACGCTGGAACAGCGTCGAACATGCATAAGCGGCAAGGAGACCCCGTCTGGCGTAGGAGATTGTGGGTCGGCTATCTGGATCGCCTGCTGTGAGCCGAAGTGAGCTTCTGTGTCTGCGCCTAGCCTGAATATCTCAGTGCGCCCCGAGGGCGGGTATCACCAGTGGAGGGAGGTTCCACCCGAATAGTAGTCGATCGGTCTGGTAGCTGACGAGAGGCTCGGTCGGGTAACTGGCCGGGTCGAAGCCTCGTGACAAAGGCCGCCTAGGGCGGTTGAGCAATCCGATGGGCCGTAATGCGAGTGAAGCCTGAGCAGGCCTCGAAAGTGATGATGCGGATGCCGACCCGCCTGAGATTCGGGGAAGGCCGCGTGAACGGGGAAGCAATCGACATGTGCACCCGTTTGATCCGCCGGGGTGGTGGGCACGGCACGTTGGAAGGGTGATGCGGGTAATCGGGGGAGGCCCGTTCGGCATGAGGGTAGCGCCCTCAACGCAGCTGTCAGGGCGGCGGTGCCAGCGAGAGTCGGACAGGGTCATATTACCACTGAAGCCGGGTAATGCCGGTGGAGGGAAGGGCCCTGACTTCTGGAGTGCTTTCGACGTTGGTGAGGGGGGGATTGGCGACGAGCCTGGAAACACCCGAAAAGATCAGGACCCTGCAGAGGAAGCTGTATCGTAAGGCGAAGGCGGAACCCGCTTTCCGCTTTTACGTGCTCTACGACAAGATCTGCCGCGAGGACATGCTGCGCCATGCCTATGCGCTGGCCCGCGCCAATGCGGGTTCGCCGGGTGTGGACGGTGTGACATTCGCGCAGATCGAGGCGGAGGGCGCGGAGAAGTGGCTGGCGGGCCTGCGCGAGGAACTCGTTTCGTTACCCGGAACAAGCAACTTGCGCCCACTCTGACATTTGCCGGGGCGCAGCGAAGGTTGCGTTCAGAGCCTTCCACGGACATTGCTCGTGCCACTCGGCCGGGGCCGCATGCGGTCGGGCGTCACTCTGGTAAGCCCGCGATGCGCATGTGTGCGGCCCAGCGTTCGAACCGAACGGGGTCGGTGTATAAGTTCTCCCATTTCTTGCGTTGTTCGCGAATGGTATCGCCCGGCGAGTCCTTTAGAAAAACCGCAAGTGCTTCCTTTGCCTCCCGCTCCTTTCCCAGGCAAGCGTAGATCCCGGCAAGCATTCGGTGTGCGCCACTCGGAATACTCGACATTTTCCGCATCTCCGTCAGCGCAGCCCCGCAATCATTCTTTTCGTAGAGCGCCCAGCCCATGTCCCAATGGTACCAGTCAGGGTAGAAAGGATCGATGCCCATGGCCTGCTTGATCCGATCGATCGCTTCATCGATGCGGCCGACGAAGAGCAGAGGGGCCGAGCTGGCTTCGAGGATCTCCGATTTGCTGGGGTTCAGGGCGATCGCTTGATCATACCGAGCAAGGGCCTGCTCCAACTCGCCGGCTTCGGTATGGATGCGGGCGCGAACATAATACGCGTCGGCGTCTTCAGGAGCGAGCAGGATAGCCTTGTCGGCGTACCAGGCGGCCCGCTTCAACGCCTCTTCGAAGGTGTATTCCTGCCGGTGCCACCCGAATACCGCGTCATTGCGATAGGAAAAGGCCAGCGCCATATAGCCGAATTGCGAGTTCGGATCCGCTTCGATCGCCTTCAGGTTCAGCTGCCGGGACAGATCGTTCCCCGCGGCAGAGAAATCCTTGTCAAGCTTGGAAAGCCCCATCAGGTGATAGTGGAGCGCGCTGACCCGGGCAGAGCTGCTCTCTGGCCAGGCGCGTTCGATCCTGTGCCCGACCCGGTCCGCAAGCGTGCGGATGATTTCCTCCTGGACGACGAAAAGATCGCCGATTTTGCGATCGTACGAATTGGCCCAGACATGTGATCCGTCGTGTGTATTCAGCAACTGGGCGGTCACTTTCAGACGGTCTCCGATCTTCTGCTGGCTGCCTTCGAGCAGGTAGTCCACACCGAGGTCATCACCAATCTGCCTGGCGTCGGTGGGCTTATCACGGTATCTGAAGCTCGAGTTCCGGGCGATGACGGCATAAGTCTTGCTCCGCGCCAGCTCGGTAATGACCCCGTCGGCAACGGCATCGCTGAGATATCCCTTATCGGCGCCTGTGCTCATGTCATCGAAGGGAAGGACGGCAATTCTCGGCATGTCGCTGGAACGAACCGGAGCAGCTCGCCACATCTCGGCTCCGTGGTACGCGCCGATCGCTGCCGCGACGAAAACGATCGTAGCGAGAATGAAGCCGGCTCGCGGGAATCGTGACCTGGCTCGTCCCGTGGCGGCGGCGGCGCCTGGAGCAGTTGCCGACGGATCGGCATTCAGCCGGTAACCTCTCTTGGGGAAGGTTTCCACGATCGCGTGCGCGTCCTCGCCCAACGCGCGGCGAATGTCGGCAATGCATTGCGTAAGACTGTCTTCGGTAACGAAGGTATCAGGCCAGACCGCCCGCATCAGCGTATCCTTGGACACGATCTCGCCCGCTCGCGCCGCGAGTGTTGAGAGCACCTCCGCGGACTGGCTGCGAAGATCTATCGCTTTGCCTTCAGCGGTCCGGAGTTCTCTCTTTTTCATCAGGAAAACAAAACCGCCGAACGTGATCGTTTCAGCAGATTTCGGGTCAATTTCAGGAGGCTTTCGGGACATTTCACGCCCCTGACGCGCTTCCTCAGTCTAGCCAATTCGGCCGTCGCTTCCAAGCGATTCCACAAGCACCGGATTGGAAGGAGGAAGACATGAATCGCATCGGCCTTATGACCGCTGTCGCGCTTCCTTTGGCAGCGCAAACGTCAGCAGAAGCGGATTCCCGCATCGCGAAACTCTGTGGCCCGGACCATGTCAGGGCGATTAGGGGATAGCGATGGAGAAGTTTCTTTTAATTACCCTTCTGTTGAATTTTGACGGCACTGTAGTAGCCGGAAATCATGAAAATGGCTTTCCTCCTAAGGTGTTGGCTTCAGAACCCGAATGCAAATATCTGAAACATCAAAATGAATTTATCTGGCCTCCTGTTGGTCTGAAATATCTTTCAACCGCTTATATATGTGTGAGAAAATAGATGATTATCGCGCCTGGTTTATCATGCTCAGGCGACGTTCCAACCCCAGCGGTTACTATCTCGCTAGCCTCAGGCAGCAGGTCAGCGAAGGCGACCCTCGCATAATCCTGAGCACGAACGACGATTTCTATCTCGGCCAGACCGGCCGCGACCCCCGATATGGATCTACAAAGGCGCTGATGCTGCCCTGGGCTTGCGTTTTGCGGGCGCCTTTCGGGCCGGGGCAGGTTGCGGTTTGCGTCCGAGCCCCGCTGCCTTCGCGAGCGTTGACCTTTGGGCCGCGTAATTCGGCGCAACCATCGGGTAATCTGGCTTCAATCCCCACTTTTCGCGGTATTCGTTTGGAGTGAGCCCGTAGTGTACCGCGAGATGACGTTTTAGCGATTTGAATTTCTTCCCGTCTTCCAGTCAGATGATGTAGTCCGGCGTTACCGACCTTTTCGGATTGGTTGCGGGTTCGTGCTTAGGCGGCTCGGCCATATTCGGCTGACCAAGGCCTGCCAGCGACGAATGGATCGACGCGATGAGATCTGGCAACCCAACGACGGGCAGGGGATTTTGGCTGACATAGGCAGAGACAATGTCTGCCGTCAGCCCGACGAGATCGGCCGTCAAGGCTTCGTTTTGATCGCTCAAGTATTCGCTCCTGGTAGGGGGTCAAATTCGCTTCGCCCATTTGTCGTATATCGCAATTTTGAGCGATGCCGAGATAAATAGCACTGCGGAAGTTGTGAGATTGGGCTCTGGCGATTGGCTAAGCCAAGAGGGCATTTAATCCGCCTGGGGTTCCTGGAAGCTTTTCGAACTTTCTGCGTCGCGCATCAGCCTGAATTGCGGGTGCTTATGGACAAAGTGGGACACTAGGTTCGGTATTTGGGCGTTGTGGATGGCAGCTTCGCGCCCAATGTCCGCCATAGCGCTAAGCTCTGCCGTCCCTGAAACCGGTCATTGCTGTGTCCTGGAAAGGCCAATCTTATCGATTCGTCGTCAGGCCGCGCGGCCGAACCGATCCACCCTGAAATCGTCGAGCGGCGTTGCGCAACGGCCGGTCGTTATGAGTTCCGCCATGGCGTCGCCAACGCCGGGACCGAGTTGGAAGCCGTGACCGCAGAACCCGAAGGCGTGGAACAGGCCCGGCGTCGTGGCCGATTGCCCCATCACCGGCAGCATATCTCGAACATAACCCTCGCAGCCCGACCATGTGCGAATGACCGCGACCCGTGCGATGGCGGGCATGAGCCGCGCGACGGCGCGCAATTGTATCGGCAGCCGCATCGGATCGGCGCTCGCGTGGCCTGGATCGAGGTCGACCGATACCCTTTCGGCCGCCCCGCCGAAGACGATGTTGCCTCGCTCGACCTGACGCAGATAAGCGCCATAATCCTTGTCGCGAGTCCAGATGCCGACCACCGGCAGGACCCGATATGGCAGCGGCTCGGTCACGCCCATCTGCGGACCGCGTGCGTCGAGCGGCACCATTTCGCCGAATTGCGCGGCGACGCGCGCACCCCAGGCGCCGGCGGTGTTAAGCAGGCATTCGGCGGCGAACGACCCTCTCGAAGTGGCGACAAGGAAACCGGAGACGGTGTGTTTGATCGTCTCAACTTCGGCCTCCTCGACGAGTTCCGCGCCGAGCTTTTGGGCTGCCTCAACAAAAGCCAGCGCGATCAGCCGCGGATTGCCGCTGCCGTCATCCGGCGAGAACGACGCCGCGATCGCTTCAGGACCGAGGCCGGGAAACCGGGAGCGGATTTCGCGCGAGCCAAGTTCCTCCAGCTCCAGCCCCCAGGGCCTCGCGGCTTGAGCGTAGGCCCGCATGTCGGCAAGACTTCCCTCATCGAAGATCAGTCGGATGTGGCCGGTGGCGCGGAATTCGACGTCGCGGCCAAGCATCTTTTCAGCCTCGCCCCACAGGCTGAGCGAGCGGTGGGCGAGCGGAAGCTGCGACAGGTGACGCCCGGTGCGCCGGATGTTGCCGAACGAGGCGACGGTCGCCCCGGTGCCGATCCGGTTGCGTTCGATTAGTGTCACGCGCGCGCCGCGTCTTGCGAGGAAATAGGCCGAAGCCGTCCCCATCAGGCCGCCGCCCAGCACGATCACATCCATAGTCGATCCTTGATCCTTGGATGCATCTTGTCGGCGCCGCGGCATTGCGTCAAAGATGGGTTTGGGCAAGACCCATAAGCTTTACCTATGGAGTGGCAATGCGGGCCCGGCAGCTCGAAGTGTTCATCGCCGTCATGCGCGCCGGCACCGTGACCGCCGCGGCACGGATGCTGAACATCTCCCAGCCTGCGCTCAGCCAGATCCTTCTCCACACCGAGGACGAACTCGGCTTCACGCTGTTCGAGCGGGTTAAGGGCAGGCTGCGACCGACCCCGGAGGCGCTCGAGATCTTCCCCGATGCCGAGAGGCTGTCGGCGGGGCTCGACGGCTTGCGCCGCAAGACCACCGACCTGCGCCTGGGTCGGGCAGGGCTGGTGCGGGTCGCTGCCTCGCCGCCGCCGGCCATGGCGATATTGCCGTGCGCCTTCACCAGGTTCCGGGCGCAGCATCCCAACATATTGCTGCGTTCCCATAGCGCGCCGATCGCCGCAATCGTCGACATGCTGCGCGCCGGCGATGCCAGCCTCGGCGTGGCCATGGACGATCGCCTGCCTCCCGACATCGAGGCCGAGGTGATCGGAAGTATAGGTTTCGCGTGCCTGCTGCCCGCCGGGCATGCGTTGGTCAGGAAAACCGAGCTGACGCTCGCCGATCTCGCCGGCGAGGAGTTGATATCCTATCGCGGAAACACCCGTCC
>NZ_RZSC01000245.1:0-7932 GCF_003998155.1 Mesorhizobium sp. M1E.F.Ca.ET.063.01.1.1 | reverse complement strand
GAACGAACTGGTGTCCGCCGTCGCCGACTCCGCAAGCATTTCGAAGGCTGATGCGCAGTCGGCCGTCGATGCGGTGTTCTCCGTGATCACTGGCGAACTGAAGAAGGGCGGCGATGTCCGGCTTGTCGGCTTCGGAAATTTCACCGTGTCAAAACGCGCTGCTTCGACCGGCCGTAACCCGCAGACCGGCGCGGAAGTGAAGATTCCGGCGCGCACCGTGCCGAAGTTTTCGGCTGGCAAGGGCCTCAAGGACGCGGTCAACTAAGACCTTTCTCTTTAAGCTCATAAGAGCCGGGCTTGCCCGGCTCTTCTTTTTTGACCCGCCTGATTGCGGGTTCAGCCGGTCGGCGCGTCGGCGCGCATCAGCCCTTCCCGCTTTAGATCCGCCCAAAGGGCCGCCGGAATCCTGACGTCAAGCAGCGCGCGGTTGCTTTCGACCTCGGCGGGCCGCTGGCCGCCGGGGATCACCGACATCACGGAAGGATGCCGCAGCGGGAACTGGAGTGCGGCCTCGATCAGGCGCACGCCATGGCGCTGGCAGACAGCCTCGATGCGCGCCACGCGCTCGAGCACGTCCTTTGGCGCTTCGGTGTAGTTGTAGAAGGCGCCGGGCTTCGGCCCCGTCGCCAGGATGCCGGAATTGTAGGGGCCGCCAAGAATGATGCCGATGCCGCGCTCCTCGCAGAGCGGCAGGAAGGTAGCCAGCGCTTCCTGCTCGAGCAGCGTATAGCGGCCGGCGAGTAGGAACAGGTCAAAATCGCCGCGTTCGGCGAGTGTCTGGCAGACCTGCCATTCGTTGATGCCGCCGCCGAAGGCCTTGATCACGCCTTGGTCGCGCAGCGAAAGCAGCCCGTAGTAGCCGGACGACATGAATTCCGCGATGCGCACGTCCGACGCCTCCTTGCTGCCATGGGTGAAGATGTCGACGTCGTGCACATAGAGGATGTCGATGCGGTCGACGCCGAGACGCCCCAGCGAGGCCTCGAAGGAGCGCATCACGCCGTCATAGCTGTAGTCGTAGACTTCCTTGCGCGAGGGCGTGTCGAAGAACTTGCCGATGCCCGTGCGCTGGTCGGGCGGGCAGACGCGCATGAGGCGGCCGACCTTGCTCGACAACACATAGTCGTCCCGCTTCTTGCCGCGCAGGAACGGGTTGAGCCGGGTTTCCGACAGGCCGAGGCCGTAGAGGGGAGCGGTATCGAAGTAGCGGCAGCCGGCCGCCCACGCCGCCTCCAGCGTGGCATTGGCATCCTCATCGGAGACGGCGCGGTATAGATTGCCGAGCGGCGCGGTGCCGAAGCCAAGCTCAGTGAAGGTGAGGCCGCCATTGCCGATGCGGTCGAAGTGCCGTGTCTTCATATCCTCAAATGTCCCGGATCGATTTGTCTGACATGACACTATCACGCCGGTGGCACAGCAAAAGCGCCGTGGCTCGTTGGACACGAATTTTCGCGGTGTTAGCATGAACAAAAACAAGTGTTTCGCGGCAAACGAACCGCAACACCACATATCTATTCAGCTTCGGCGGACAGGACGAATTGCCATGACGCAAGCCGGATCCGAGATGTTCGCGACAGCGCTCGACGAGCTTGGCGCCGTGGTGAGGCGCATCGACGACGGCCGGGTTGACAGCGCCTGCGAGATGCTTGCCGGCGCCGGCAAGATCGTCGTCTATGGATGCGGCCGCGAAGCGCTGCAGGTCAAAGGCTTCGCCATGCGGCTCTTCCATCTCGGCCTGCCTGTCGCGGTGGTCGGCGACATGACCACGCCGCCGCTGGGCAAGGGCGATGTCTTCCTCGCAAGCTCAGGACCGGGCGAGACCAGCACGGTGCTGACCCTGATGCGTGTCGCGCGCGACGCCGGCGCCAATGTGCTGCTGCTTACGGCCGAACCGGCGGGCAGCGCGGCCAAGCTTGCCGACTTCACGCTGCTTGTTCCGGCCCAGACCATGGCCAGCGACCAGGGCGCCGCCAGAACGTCCGTGCTGCCGATGGGCTCGCTGTTCGAGGGCGCGCTTTTCCTGCTGTTCGAAGTGATGGTGCTGAAGCTCAAGGCGCTTACCGGCGCGACGCCGGAGGCGATGCGCGCCCGGCACACCAATATGGAGTAGGGAGATGCGCTACGAATTGATGCTGCCGCACCAGATCCGCAAGGCGATCGAGGAGAACTGGCCGGTCGTGCTGCCGCTCGGCGTGCTCGAATACCATGGCGAGCACATGGCGGTCGGCATGGACACGCTCGCCGTCATCAAGACGCTGGAACTCTTCGAGAAGGAAAGGAACATCGTCATCCTGCCGCCCTTCTACTATGGCGCGGCAAGCTATGCGGTGGCGCCGCCGGGCGGCAGCGGCTCGGTGCAGGTCGGCGGTCCGGTGCTGGCGCCTTTTGCCGAGGAGCTGTTCTACGGCCTGCTGCGCATCGGCTTCCGCAACATCCACGCCATCATCCATCACCAGACCGAGAATTTCGTCGCCGGCATGCCGACCGATCTCGCCTTCAAGGCCGCCGGCCGGCAGGCGATCTTCCGCTTCCTGGAAAAGGAGCGCGGCGAGGGCTGGTGGGGCTCCGACAAGATGGCCGACTATTATGCCGGCCATGCCCAGGGCGAAAACGTCTTCAACTGGGTGCAGGTGCATCCGCTGATGCCGGCCACGATGAACGGCAGGTACCCGTTCGACCATGCAGGTGTCGGGGAGACATCGCTGATGCTGGCGCTGTGCCCCGAGGCGGTGGACGCAGCCCATTTCGCGGACAATACCGGCTGGTACACGAAGAGCGCGCCGGAGGCCTCGGCCGATCTCGGGCAAAAGGGCGTCGCGATGATCCTGGAGCATTTGCGAGCGATATTGGTGTGCTGATCTCCAAGTCCCGGAAGTTGCTCCTATATTAGATATTCATAATATGCTACTGTGCACGGAAATGCCGAGGGCGTTTGGAGCCGGCCGATGCACACGGTCGCAAAGCGACGCATGGCGAGCGTTGCAGGCATGATCGTCATGGCTGCGATGCTCGAGCATTTGTCCGTGTCGGCCTCTGCGCACAAAGCTGACAGCGGCTGGACTTATCCGCCGGCCTGCTGTCACGGTGATCCAATGACAGGCGAATGCAGTAGCATCCCGGGCACAACTGTTACGCCGACGCCGGATGGCTACGTGATCATCTTGCGGCCGGGAGATCATCGGAGGGTCACTCACCAAGACCGCTATTTTGTCCCCTACGACAGTGTCATTCCGTCCGGCGACGATGATTTTCACATTTGCCTGCATCCGACCGAGGAGCACGAAAACTGCTTCTTTGCGCCAGCGGAGACGATGTAGTGACAGCCTAGGGCAAGCGATCCAGACGTTGCGTGCGGTATTGACCGCAGTTACTTCACCGAACCCGCCGTCATGCCCATGATCAGGTAGCGTTCGAGCGCGATGCCGATGATCGCCAGCGGTGCGATCGCCGCCGTGGCAAGGGCTGCCATCGACCACCAGTTGATGCCCTGCGAGCCGGTCTGGCTCGCGACCATGACGGGGATCGTCTTGGCGTCCGTCGATGTCAGGAGGGCCGCGAAGAAATACTCGTTCCAGCAGAGCACCATCGCCAGGATGAAGGCGGCGACCATGCCGGGGAGCGCGATCGGCATGACGATGCGGAAGAAGGCGCCCCAGATCGTCAGGCCGTCGACCAGTGCTGCCTCCTCCAACTCGACGGGAATGGAGTTGAACTGGTCGCGCATGATCCAGATGACGATCGGCAGCACCATCAGCGTGTAGAGCAGGACGAGGCCGATGCGTGTGTCGAGCAGCGCCACTTCGCGGTAGAGCACCAGGAAGGGCAGCGCCAGCACGACCGGCGGCAGGATGAGCTGCGACAGGAAGAAGAAGGAAATGTCCTCGTTCTTGAACCAGGCGAAGTGATAGCGATAGCGGGTCAGGCCGTAAGCGGCGAGGCTGCCGATGACGATGGCAAGGCTCGATGCGCCGACGGAGGTGATGACCGAGTTCATGAAGCGCTTGAGGAACTCGTCGCGCACGGTCGAGGTCTGGAAGATCGAATCCGGCGACAGGCCGAGCGAGCGCCAGCCCTTCCAGTCGGGCTGGAAGTCGACGAAGGGGATGAGGTGGCCTTGCGTGACGTCGACCGCCGATTTGAAGGAGGTGGTAATCGTCCAGTAGATCGGGAACAGGCAGACGAAGGACCAGAACACCAGCGCGCCATAGATGAAGGCGCGGCTGGCGATGAAGGCCGCCGGCGAGCGGATCTCGGAAACGGTGTAGTCGGTGGTCTGGACGCTCATGATGCCGCTCAGTTGACGTTGCGCACGAAACGGCTGGCGAATTTCAGCAGCCAGGTGACGAACACGACGATGATGATCAGGTAGACCATGGCGAGCATGGTGCCGTAGCCGACATTCGAGCGGTCGCGATATTCGCGGTAGATGAAGCTCGAAACCGAATCCGTGGCGCCGCCGGGACCTCCGGACGTCACCGTGATGATGATGTCGGCAAGCTTGAGCTTGAAGATGATGCGCAGGATCACCGCCGTCACCGACACCGGCAGCATCAGCGGGAAGGCGACCTGCCAGAAGGTCTGCCAAGCGTTCGCGCCGTCGACGCGAGCCGCCTCGATCACCTCGCGCGACATGGCCTGCAGGCCGGCGAGCAGCATGATCATCATGAACGGGATGAAGGTCCAGGCGTCGAGCACCATGATCGAGATGCGCGCGATGACCGGGTCGGAGAAGAAAGCGGGATTGTCCCAGCCGAGATGCCGCGCCAGCGTCGCCGCCGGTCCGAACCGGTATTCCATCAGCGACTTGCCGATCATCCAGGAAACCGCGACCGGCGACAGCATCAGCGGCAGCAGGAAGACCACGCGGAAGAGTTTTCTGGCGCGGATCTGCGCGTTGAGCAGCAGCGCCAGTCCGAATGCGATGACATATTCGACCAGAACCGCCAGCACATAGAGCACCATGTTGAACAGCGCATTGCGGTAGTAGGGGTCGCCCAGCATCTGCCAGAAATTGTCGAGCCCGTTGAACCTGCGGCCGGAAAAGGAGCTGAGATTCCAGTCGGTCAGCGCGATATAGAAGCCGAACAGCGTCGGGAAGATCACCATGGCAATCGTGAAGAGCAGCGCCGGCAGCAGGAACAGCGCGCGCTGGCCGTCCTCGCCGCGTGTCAGCACCTGCCAGGCGCCAAGTGCTGCGCCCCACAGCACATAGGCGTAGATCACGGGGCGCCAAGTATAGAAGCCGACCGTGTCGACTTCGGTCTTGTAGAGGATCTGCATCACAATCGCCGCCAGCAGCACGAGCGTCGCGGCAATCAGCAGGGCCCAGCCGAGGCGCTTGCGGCCGGGCGGGATCAGATCGGCCGCTGTGGAATTTGCCGGCCACGCATTGGCGGTCGAAGTCTGGTCAGCCACGCCTGTCGCCTCTTGCTCAAGCCACCGGCCAGAGCCGGTCAACATACGGCCCGGCGACGAGGTGTCGCCGGGCCGCGACTTCTCCTGAGACAGCCTACATGCCGAGGGAGGCTTTGTAGAGCTTGATCTGGTTCTCGCGGCCGATCTGGTCGGTCAGTTTCTCCCAGGCGGCGGCGATGGCATCCGCACCTTCTTGCGCCTTCATCTTGCCGGCGAAGGTGTTGGCCAGGATGTCCTCGGCGGCGCTGTAGTATTGGAAGATGCCGGGGATGCGCGGCTCGATCGCCGCGTTCGGATGATTGTAGGAGTCGCCCTCCGACTTCAGATACGAGCTGATGAAGGCCTCGTCGTAGCCTGCCGTCACCCATTCCGGAATGTTGAAATGGGAGTTGCGGTAGGGCTGGAAGCCCGATGGATAGGCCGCGCACCACAGCGACAAATCCTTGCCGCCGAGATGGGCTGCCGCCGACCAGGCTGCCTTCTTCTTCTTCTCGTCGCTGTCGACCCGGGCCATGACATAGACGCCCCACCCGAGATAGGCGCAGTTCGGCGCATAGTTCGGTCCGCTGGCGAGCTTGTCCCACTTGCCAGTCTTCGAATTGTAGACGTCGTCCGATCCCGGCAGGATCGAGAAACCGGTGACGTCGCCAACGACAGAGGAGTCGTTGGTCTTGACATTGGAACCGACGTCGCCCCACCAGGCCACCATCGAACCAGTGCCGCCGAGAAACTGGCTGAACGCGGTTTGGTTCGGGTCGGCGTTGATCTGATCTTGCGGCTCGGAAGGCAGGGCATCAATCACATCCTGGATCGCTCGCACCCAGGCCGGATTGTTGATGCGCGGTTTCATCGTATCCGGATCGAACAGCCAAGCCTTGTCGTCGGGATGCTTGGCGTAGGCGCTGGCGCGGCTGCCGAGGAAGTAGAAGCCGAAGCCGCCCCAGGGCTTGGGCGCGTCGAGGTAGCCATAGACGTCCTGGCCTTTCACCTGCTTGCCCTTGAGGAACTTGGTCACGGCCTGGACCTGCTGCCAGGTCTTCGGCACGCCCCATTCCGCCAGGCCTGCCTTGTCGCCGGTGTCGGCTTTCCAGGCTGCCGCCAGATCGGCGTCAGAGAACACGTCGGTGCGGTAGTTGAAATTATGAGTATCGCCGTCGACGGTCACGCGATACTGCTTGCCGTTCCAGGTGCCGACCGGCGGCTTGAGATACGCCACCAGGTCATCCATATCGATCTGCTTCTTGACCCAGTCCGGCATTTCGGAAGTGAGACCCTTGCCGCAGACATCGCCTTCGAAGGGCGCACCCATCTCAACGATGTCAAAATCGATTGTATTCGTGGCAATCGCCTGCTGCAGGCGCGGATTGTAATCGGCCTGTGCCAGATCGATCCAGTTGATCTTGGCGCCGGTATAAGCTTCCCACGGCTTCAGGAAACCGCGGAACAGCACGTTATGCAGGTTCTGGTTGTTGAGGCCCATGAAGGTGAGCTCGACACCGGCGAATTCACCTTCCTTGACGTTGGCCTTGGTCGCTTCCAGGCAAAGCTCGCCGACTTTCTGGAAGTCGGCATCCGTCGGCTGGCCCTTGCCGACGCCCGGTATCTGCAGAAGTTTCGCGCGCAGATCATCCGCGGCCGCCGCGGGCCTCGTCAGCGCACCGAGACCGGCGCCGGACGCCGCCGCAAGTGCGGCCATGCTGGCCGCGCCTTTCAGCAAATCGCGGCGGGTCGCCCCGGCGCGCACCAGTTTTTCGTAAAGATCGACTCTCATCTCAAGGTTCCTCCCAGAACTTCCAGTCGTGAATTGAATTGCCAATCTCGGACGCCGAAACGTCTGTGGTTCTCCTATACCATAGGGGGACGTGGGACCCCACCCTGCGTCGCCTGGAACTCCGATTTTCCGGGACAAGGACCGGCTGTCGGATTGGCACTCGCAACTATTCGCGTAATCGATTACCTTGTCAACAAGAATGGCTTTTTATCTATAAGATACCGACTTGCCCTTGCCGTTGGCAATGGCTAGCTTCACCGAAAAAGATAGGGGAGAGGATGGCTCAAGTCGCAATCGCCAATGTGGCCAAGGCGTTCGGAACCGTCAAGGTTCTGCACGAGGTCAGCGTCGATATCGCCGACGGCCAGTTCGTCGTGCTGGTCGGTCCTTCGGGGTGCGGCAAGTCTACGCTGCTGAGGATGGTGGCGGGGCTGGAAACGGTCTCCGGCGGAACGATCTCGATCGGCGACCGTATCGTCAACAACCTGCCGCCCGCCAAGCGCGACATCGCCATGGTGTTCCAGAACTACGCGCTCTATCCGCATAAGACGGTGGAGCAGAACATGGCTTTCGCGCTGAAGCTGCGCGGCACCGACCCGGCGGTGGTTGCCGATCGGGTCAAGCGGGCTGCCGACATTCTCGATCTCGCGCCCTATCTCAAGCGCTATCCGCGCCAGCTTTCCGGCGGCCAGCGCCAGCGCGTCGCCATGGGTCGCGCCATCGTGCGCGATCCGCAGGTGTTCCTG
>NZ_RZSC01000244.1:0-7933 GCF_003998155.1 Mesorhizobium sp. M1E.F.Ca.ET.063.01.1.1 | reverse complement strand
GCTCGTAGCGCCGCTTTGCCTCGTCGGACACAACATCCGCGTCGTCAAGATCGCGCTGCGCTTGACGCAGTTGAATGTTGAGAGCGCGCATCTGGCGCAGCAAGTCGGCATGTGCTGCAAATGTCTCTTGGCCACTTTGACGCCAAGTAAGAAAACGATCGCGAAGCTGCTGCCTCAGCGAATGCGCGACCGAAGCGAAAAGGGGATGGTCAAATGAGCCGACCGGAACTCCTATTTTGGTGAGGAGCCCGCCCAAACCTTCGGTCAACTGGGTCGATTGAGGCGGGTGGAGCGCTACACTGGGTTCGAGGGAGGCAAGGAGCGCGACCACCCCCGGCGGCAGATCTGCGTGGAGCCGATTGGCCAGACTGGCGGCAGTGCCAGCCTTCAGTTGGTCGTCCAATGTGCGGAACGCCTGTTCCACAAGGCCATGATTGGTTAGGAACGGTGCCTCCAGCGGCAGCTTACTAGCGATCTGTGTAGCCAGGGCTTCACGTTGTCGACGAAGGTTCTCAATTCGCGCTCCCATCTTGGAGCGCTCTTCCTCCGAAAGTCCGCTGCGTAGCTTTTTGCGCGCTTCTTCGGCCCGCGCCTTGGCGGTTTCGAGGTCCGCGATCTCCTCTTCTAACGCGATGCGTAACCGTCGCGCGCTCTCGGCACGGGCTTCCTCAGTTTTCTGCTCGCCTTCCATCTCCGTGATGCGGTGACGCACGGTTTCAGGCAGGCCTGCTTTGCGCCGTTCCTTGACATACACATCGAGCTGACGATCGATATCGTTAAGAAAGGAAAGGCCAAGCAGGCGTTCGATCTCCGCACTCTCGCGACCCACATCGGCATCGGCCAGGGATTGGATCTGCTCACCGTCGAAGAAGAAGAAAGGGACCACTTCGTTCGGAAGCAGCGTTTGAAGGCGCGAGTCCGCATCTTCTTCGCTAAGCGTGCGGCCGTTGCGTGTAACTTGGAGCTTTTCGGTGTAGTCGTTGCCCTGACGGGTTAGCGTGAAGGTTCGTTCGGCCGAGTAAGCAGCACCACTTTCTTCCCAAAACAAAGCGACCCGGGCGATCATACCATCGCGGCGACCGTCACGAGGGAAGACGCCGTACCAGCGACCGGGCACCCCGATCATGAATTGTTTTGGATTCAATGGTACGTCGCCGACGCGAATGCGCCGCATGGACTCAGAGTTTGCGCCGAGAAACAACAACTTCGCGGCATTCAACAAGCTCGTCTTTCCGGCACCGTTGCGTCCCGAGACCACGATGATGTTGCGTTCGAGCGTGCACTCGGAAAACTCAATTCGATTGCACTCGCGATAAGCGAACATGTCCTGCACTTCGAATCGGAGAAACCTCACGCGCCACGCGCCTCTACCGCCGCCTCGACAATTTCGGACACCCGCGCAAGCAAGCGCGGCTTCGCTCCCCTTGCGCCCATGTCAGGAAATTCAGACGACAGCTCCAGCAGTGCCACCAGCACGGCCACGCTCACATCATGCTGCGCGGCGGCATGATCGATCAATTTCCGATCCACCTCCATCCCAATCCCCTTCACTATTTGCCGTACTGGTAGCCGCATTTCCGTGTGATGCGCAAGCTACGGAGTAGCAATAGAATATCCGTCTGCCGCTATTGTAGCCGCACCTTTGCAAAAAAGGGGGAGACCGGTAACTTCTCTGGGGTTAGGCGGCGCGCAGGAGAGGCGGTTTGGGCTTGAACAGTGGTGGCACCTTCGACTCTGGCTGTAGGAAGGGCGCCCGCAATCGATTGGGAAGCTCGCCGTTGAGATCTGCCGTCCTGACCCGCATGAGCATGCGAGCACCGCGGAGCGACCACCGCATCTGCTGTGTCTTGACCATCCGCTTGCCGACAAGTGAATTCACTGCCGATTCAGCCAGAGTCGTTGCGACGTGAAGCCCGGCTTGATAGCGCTTGCCATAGTTGACGATCGCGCCGAGGTGCGAACGGATATAGCTTAGGAGCTGCAAGCCGAGGCTTTGAAGGCGGGCCATGGAGAACTCGTTGCCTCCTTGCGAAGCCTTCACCCTCTCCAAGAGTTGCTCCAGATCGGTGATCGCGCGATCGACCCGCCCATGCCACAGGCGCCACTTCACCGCTCTGATGTCACGGTCGATTGCGGGAAACGCTTCAGAGAGACCCGATCGGGATCGAGCCATATGATCGGCGATCTGCTGCATCGGCTGGACCTTCATGGCGATGTGGAACCAGTCGATGATATGGGCAGTCGGCTTCGGCATGCTGCGCGAAGACGGTTTTATCTATGATGACGGTACAACCAGCAGGCTCGACGAGGACCGCTTCTTCATGACGACAACCACCGCCTATGCGGCCGGCGTCATGAACCATCTGGAATTCTGCGCACAGGCGTTGTGGCCGGAGCTCGACGTGAGACTTGCTTCCGTCACCGACCAATGGGCACAGATGGCAATCGCCGGTCCAAAGGCGCGTCTCATTCTCCAAAAGATCGTTGATGAGGATATTTCCAACGATGCGTTCCCGTTTCTGGGAGTCAAAGAAGTCTCGCTATTCGAAGGCAGGCTGACGGGGCGGTTGTTTCGCATCTCCTTTTCCGGCGAACTGGCTTATGAACTGGCCGTACCCGCGGGTTACGGAGAGTCGGTGGCGGATGCCCTGATGGACGCCGGCACGGAACATGGCATCTGTGCCTATGGCGTTGAGACGCTATCGGTACTGCGTATCGAAAAGGGACATGTCACGCACAATGAGATCAACGGCACGATAGTGCCTGGCGATCTTGGTTTCGGCCGGATGGTCTCTCCCACAAAGGCTGATTTCATTGGCAAGCGTATGTTGGAACGCGAAGGCCTCAACGACCCGGACCGCCATCAGCTTGTCGGCATCTTACCGCTCGACCGTACCTCATCGTTTCGCAGCGGCTCGCACATTCTCGAGAAGGGTGCGCCTGCAACGCTGGAAAACGACCAGGGTCACGTCAGTTCGAGCTGCTACTCTCCGCATGTCGGCTCGACCATCGGCCTGGCGCTCGTCAAGCGCGGCGCATCGCGTCATGGCGAGGAAGTGCAGGTGTGGAACGGCATTCGCGACGAGTACACGACCGCGCGACTTTGCAGTCCAACATTTGTCGATCCGAGCAACGAAAAACTGAAAGCCTGAGGTCCCGATGTCCGTATTTGCGATCGAACACCGCGCTGCACTTGACGGCAAGGCCCCCATCAACTCCGTCGGCCTGGTGCTTCATGCCCAGCCGGAAGGTCATGTCTTGCATATCCTATCGACAAAAGCACGGGACGGTTCTGCCGAGGCCTTAATCACCATGATCGGGTGTGATGCCCTCGCTGTGCGGGCCATCTCTCCCGGCCAGTGGTTTATGGTTGGCGACGAACCGATGTTACCGGCCGCGCTTGCTGAATTGGCAAATAGGCTGAAGCCAATTGCCGATGTCGTCGATCAGAGTCACGGCCGTGTGCGCATGGCTATCTCCGGCACAAAGATGTTATCCGTGCTGGCTAAGAGCACGGCAGCTGATCTTTCCAAGATCGCTTTCCCGATTGGCCATGCGACGACGACGCTGTTCGGCCACATCTCCGCACACGTCACGCGCATGTCCGAGAACACTTTCGAACTCATGGCGCTGCGCGGCTTCGCCGAGAGCCTCTGGAACGAATTAGTCGACCTCAGCGCCGAATACTGCTGAATTCAATTTCCATTCAGTGAGGCTAGCCGATCTGGCCGCCCCAAGATGAAAGGACTACCATGACGAATAGCCTGGTCTTGACTGTCACGTGTACGTCGGCGCGCGGCATCGTTGCGGCCATCTCCAGTTATCTGGCTCAAAGCCGCTGCAACATCATCGATAGTTCCCAGTTTGACGGCCTGGACACCGGCCTGTTCTTCATGCGTGTCTCATTGACCTGCTCCCCTGAAATGTCCTCGCTTTGAGGTTATCCTGTCATCCGGATGAGGAGACAGCAATGAAGCGATCGAGATTTTCCGACGAACAGATCATCGGCATTTTGAAGGAGCACCAGGCGGGGCTTTCGGCGACGGAGCTTTGCCGCAAAAACGGCGTGAGCGACGCGACGTTTTACAAGTGGCGCTCGAAGTATGGTGGCATGGACGTATCGGAGGCGAAGCGGCTGAAGAGCCTCGAGGAGGAGAACGGCAAGCTGAAGCGCTTGTTGGCCGATGCCATGCTCGACGTCTCGACCTTGCGCGAGATGCTCGGAAAAACTTCTGACGCCTGGGTCGAGGAGGACCGCCGTGACCTGGGCGATCGAGAACAAGGGCTACTCGCAGCGTCGGGCCTGCGGGCTCGTCGGCATGGAGCCGCGGGTTTACCGCTACCGTCTATCGCGACCAGATGATGCCGGTTTGCGCAAGCGGCTGCGGGAACTGGCGGCTGAGCGACGGCGCTTTGGTTACCGTCGGCTGCATCTGCTCCTGAAGCGCGAAGGGGTGGCGGTGAACTGGAAGAAGGTCTACCGCCTCTATCGCGAGCAGCGGCTGACGGTGCGCAAGCGAGGCGGCCGCAAGCGGGCGCTCGGCACGAGAGCACCGATGGCGATCCCGCAGGATGCCAATCAGCGCTGGAGCCTCGACTTCGTCTCTGACACGCTGACCGACGGCCGTCGCTTCCGGATATTGTGCGTCATCGACGACTTCAGCCGGGAGTGTCTGGCGACCGTCGTCGACAACTCGATCTCGGGCGAACGTGTCACCCGGGAACTCGACATCATCGCCGAGCATCGCGGCTACCCCAACGTGAACAGGGCTAACTTATAGGCGCGGACAAAACGGGGAGCAGGTCAGGCGGTGCGAGTACCTCCGCTACCGCAGCCACCAGCTCGTCGGGATCCGCGCCGGAAGGTTTGCTGGGTGCTGGTATGTCGAAGTTATCCGCGGTGCGGACTGCAGACACGATATCTTGGTCGACGAGAACGCTGAAGTTGTAACTCGGCCGAACTTCGAGCGTCGGCTGCACGTCCATGTTCCGCTGGATGTCCGATCGGCGACACGCCGAAGGTTTCCGTAAAGTTCCGCCGCGTCGCGTCGGATGCCGTGACCTGCATCGCGAGCTTCCAAGTCTCAAGCCGGGCCATGTCGATTCCGCTCCCGATCACGGCGATCAGGATTGCTGATCCGAAGCCTTGGAGCCACTTGCGATGGACCTTTCACGAAACCCGCCTTAGCCTGCCGCATCGGCCCCCCATGCCGCCGATCTGGAGCGAAGACATCGGCGAAGATGACGTCGGAGAATGTGGCTCTGGTCGATTGACACCTTGCTGTCGTAGCTGCCAAACAGCTTTGTGCGTCGAGGTGTCAGCAGGTAGTCTCCGGTGGCGCTGTCATCGACATTCTGGGAAACCTGTGCGGTGATGCGGCCAGGCAGGTCGGAGTTGATGCCGGCGACGTGGGTCGCCGTGATGACGGAACCGCGCTTCGGCTCGTAAGGCGATTGTTGCGGCACGAAGCGGTTCGGAAGATAGCCGAGTTCCTTCGGATCCGTTTTGTGGGGATCCTCCTTGCCTCTTTGGCCGTTGGGATTGACGTTGGCTTCGCCGAGCCCGGCCGCGCTTCCGCAAAATGCCAGTCCGGTCACGAGCCAATTGAGACATTCCACCTCGTTGCACACTGCGTCGGCCGTCGGCGCAACGCGGTCGTGGCTACGCTGTTCGGGGCTTCGCGCCCGCCGGCCGCTTGCACCAACTTTTGCTACGTTTGCGCGCTTGTTCGTTCATCAATCCGCTCCGCATCGAACGCCTGCTTCCCCTTCGCGGCCCATAGGTCCCGCGCATGCTCGCCTTCATGACTTTGTAGCTTGGCGGCGATCCATAGAAGCGCGCCGTATATGGCGGTACGATCATCATTGGTCATCTCGACGATGCCTGCCTTGACGACGAGACCACCGAGTTCGATCAGATGTCGAGTGCGTTTTCGGCGCTTTACCTGCCACGTGCGCATGTCATTACGAGCCTGCGCCGCTTGTCGGCGATTGTGTGCCGCCCGGTTGCGCTGCAGCGCTACGAGGGTTGCGCTGAGATGCCGGAGCAGTTCGCTTGGACCGGCTCTCGAAAAACATCGCTCCACGCTTGGCCCATGCCTCACACTTTGCGGCGTCTTTGGTTTCAGCGATCGCGACCAGCGCGCCGGCGAGTTCTTCAGTGCTGAGCTGATCGGCGCCGGTGGCGATCACCAGTTCGCCAAGCTGCTGCACCTTTCGGTTTTTCAACTCTTTGGCTTTGTCCTCCAGTACCCTCAATTCCGCGTCGAAGTCCCGTGGTTTACGCATGGCTGCCTCCATCTGTGGTCGATGCGGCGATGATAGGGGAGCGGCTGCCGGAAGGCTTCAGAGTTGCCGAGACAGTCCGGGACGTGCTGGTCCATCCCGAGATTTTTTCGAGGGAGGGCGCGCTTATACGTCGTTCCGACGTGCGCATAGCCCGTGCAAATGATCTGATCGCGATGGCGATCTATCATCTTCACGTCAAGGTCATTGGCCGTAAATCCGGGTCCAGCGCGGTGGCGTCCGCCGCGTACCGCTCGGCCTCGCGCCTACGCGACGAGCGCCTCGACCGCAGCCATGATTTTTCCGCCAAGCGCGGCGTCGTCCATTCCGAGGTGATGCTGCCGGAGAACGCGCCAGAATCATGGAGCGACCGCGAACGGCTCTGGAACGATGTCGAGGCTTTCGAGATCAGGAGGGACGCGCAGCTTGCCCGCGAGATCGAATTCGCCATTCCGCGCGAGATGACGCAAGCGCAGGGCATCGAACTTGCCCGCGACTTCGTGCAGGCCGAATTCGTGGATCAGGGCATGATCGCCGACGTCAACGTGCATTGGGATAGGGGTGAGGACGGCATGCCCAAACCCCATGCCCACGTCATGCTGACCATGCGCGCGGTCAACGAGAACGGCTTCGGACGGAAGGTGCGGGACTGGAACCGCATCGAGAAGGTGGAGCTCTGGCGTGAACGCTGGGCCGAGGTCGCCAACGAGCGTCTGGCCGAACTCGACATCGACGCGCGGATCGACCATCGCAGCCTGGAGGCGCAGGGCATCGCGCTTGAGCCGCAAAGCCAGATCGGCGCGCCCGCGCATCGCATCGAGGATCAGGGGATCGAGGCCGATCGCGCGGAGATGCACCGCGAGATCGCGCGCGGCAATGGCGAACGTATCATCGCCAATCCTTCTTTGGCGCTGGACACCATCACGCGTCAGCAATCGACCTTTACGCGCCGCGACATGGCGATGTTCGCGCAGCGGCACAGCGACGGGATCGACCAGTTCAACGGCGTCATGGACGCGATGCGCAGCGCGCCTGTTCTGGTCGAACTCGGCAGGGACGGACGCGGCGTGGATCGTTTCACTACTCGCGACATGATCGAGGCCGAACAGCGCCTACACCGCGCCGCCGAACGCATGGCCGGGAGGGAACGCCATGAGGTAAACGACGCGGATCGCGAAGCGGCGCTGGCGCGTGCGGAGGAACGTGGCCTTCTGCTTTCGGGCGAGCAAGCCGATGCGCTGGCGCATATCACGCACGGTCGCGATCTGGGGATCGTGGTCGGCTATGCCGGAACGGGAAAAAGCGCGATGCTGGGCATAGCGCGGGAGGCATGGCAGGCGGCGGGCTATGAGGTCCGGGGCGCGGCGCTCTCCGGCATTGCCGCCGAAAATCTCGAAAGCGGATCGGGCATCGCGTCGCGCACCATCGCAAGCATGGAACATGGCTGGCAACAGGGCCGCGAGATCCTTACCTCTCGGGATGTTCTGGTGATCGACGAGGCGGGCATGGTCGGCACGCGCCAGTTGGAGCGCGTGTTGTCTCATGCCGCCTAGGCCGGCGCGAAAGTGCTCCTGGTCGGCGATCCGCAGCAGTTGCAAGCCATCGAGGCGGGTGCGGCGTTCCGGTCGGTCCACGAACGTCATGGAGG
>NZ_RZSC01000243.1:0-7953 GCF_003998155.1 Mesorhizobium sp. M1E.F.Ca.ET.063.01.1.1 | reverse complement strand
GAAGGCTGGGCGGGCCATGCCGCTCCCGCCATTCTCGCCAGCGCCATGCGCGGCACGTCGCAGGTTCTGGCAAGGCTTGCCACGCTCGCCGGCCCCTGGACGGCATTTCCGATCCACACCGTCGAGCAGCAGTGCTGGACGATGCCGGAAGGCGTCGCGCTGATCGGTGACGCCGCGCACGCCATGACGCCGTTCGCGGCGCAGGGCGCGGCTATGGGCATAGAGGACGCCGCGATGCTTGCCAGTTTGGTCGCCGACTTTCCCGCCGATCCGCGGCAAAGCCTCGGTATCTGGGAAAATCTCAGGCGCCCGCGCATCGAGAAGGTGCTCAGGCGCGGCGCGCTCAACCGGTTGGCATGGCATGCCTGGGGACCGGTGGCGCTAGCCCGCAACCTGGTGCTGGCGACGCGGCCGGCGGAAAAGCTCGCGGCGGATCTGGACTGGCTCTATGGCTGGGAGGAGCGGAACGTTGTAGGGCGGTAAGGCGTCGCAGCGATAAAGCTCGACAGGCTGGCGGGACAGAGGGGGGTGTGACGGAACGCGGCGTTCGCAACTCGCGGATATGCCAACCATCAATCATACAGCCTCATCGACAACCCCAGCGACACCGGGAGCGGGTTCCACCAGCCGGTGCGCAGGCCGGCGGTGCGCAGTGCCGCCGCCGTCCAGGTGTTGCAACCGACCAGCGCGTTGAAACGGCCGTTGGCCTCGTAGAAGCGGTCGAAGCTGGAATAGCCGGCATTGTCGATGACCGTCGGCCCGTTCGGCCCCTGCCGGAAGCTCGATTGAATGTAATCGAGCAGCACCGAAAAGTGCTTCTCGTCGATGTCGAAGCCAGCGACGTCCGGGCGCGGTTCGGCAATCGCGCCGGCGAGGTCGACATGCATCACCGAGGCGTCCAGCGTCAGCGCCTTCAGCACCGGCACGGCCCTCAGTTCCGACCATGTCGGCGTCTCCAGGTAGAACGCGCGACCGCCCCAGCCGAAAATAAGGTAGCGCGCCTGCGGCGCATCGGTGGGCAGCCCGGCGTCGGCGAGGAAATGATAACGCCGGCGCACGCCGTCATCGACCGGGATCGCGATGTCGGTATGGATCGGGTTCTTGAGCACCAGTATGCGCCTGGTGCCCTCGCCCGCGGCCACCGCCGGCCAGAGTGGGCGCGGCACCAGCGTGCCGAGCGCGGCGGTAAAAAGGAGCACAGCGACCAGCATGGACGGGAAACGCAGGAATTTTCTCGTCAACGGCGGGGCTCCGTTGCGCCTCTAGAGCAATTCCAGAAAAAGTGTGTAACAGTTTTCCGTCCGGAATTGCGTAAAAACAAATAGTTAGAGTGGGTCAGCGATTCTGTGAAAAGCCGAAACCGCTCTAAGCACAGAGTTTCTTAGCCGATCGTCCAAAAACAAAGAAGCCCGACCTTGCGGCCGGGCTTCTCAAATCGTTGTCGCGCTGTGTTAGTGCAGGATCTGCGACAGGAATAGTTTTGTGCGCTCATGGCGCGGATGGTCGAAGAATTCGGCCGGCGTGTTCTGCTCGACGATCTGGCCCTGATCCATGAAGATCACCCGGTTGGCGACCTTGCGGGCAAAGCCCATCTCGTGCGTGACGCAAAGCATGGTCATGCCCTCCTCGGCCAAGCCAACCATCGTCTCCAGCACTTCCTTGATCATTTCCGGATCGAGCGCCGAGGTCGGCTCGTCGAACAACATGATGCGCGGATTCATGCACAGCGAGCGAGCGATCGCCACGCGCTGCTGCTGGCCGCCCGAGAGCTGGCCGGGATATTTGTTGGCCTGCTCGGGGATCTTGACGCGCTTCAGGAAATGCATGGCGATTTCCTCGGCCTGCTTCTTCGGCGTCTTGCGCACCCAGATCGGCGCCAGCGTGCAGTTCTCCAGGATGGTCAGATGCGGGAACAGGTTGAAATGCTGGAACACCATGCCGACCTCGCGGCGCACCTCGTCGATCTTCTTTAGGTCGTTGGTCAGTTCCTTGCCGTCGACGATGATCTTGCCCTTCTGGTGCTCCTCCAGCCGGTTGATGCAGCGGATCATGGTCGACTTGCCGGAGCCGGACGGACCGCAGATGACGATGCGCTCGCCGCGCATCACCTTGAGGTTGATGTCCTTCAGCACATGGAACTCGCCGTACCATTTGTGCATGCCGACGATATCGATGGCGACATCGGTGGTCGAGACATGCATCTTCTTGGCATCGACCTTGATGTCTTCCGCGCTGACGGCGTTTTCGGTGCTCATGGCCAATTCCCCTTTTATCGTTCGATTTGATGCATGTCGTTATCCCAAAACCGTTTCACACTTTTGGGCGACATGCATCAGCGTTTGTAGCCGGTGTCGAGCCGGCGTTCGGTGTACATTGAATAGCGCGACATGCCGAAGCAGAACAGCCAGAATACGAAGGCGGCAAAGACGAGGCCGGATTTCGCGGTCTGCGGCGTCGCCCAGTTGGCGTCGGACAGGTTCTGTTTGACCACGCCCAAAAGGTCGAAGATCGAGATGATCAGCACCAGGCTGGTGTCCTTGAACATGCCGATGAAGGTGTTGACGATGGCGGGGATGACCAGCTTCAGCGCCTGCGGCAGCACGATCAGACCCATCTTCTGCCAGTAGCCGAGGCCGAGAGAATCGGCGCCCTCATACTGCCCCTTCGGGATCGCCTGAAGGCCACCGCGCACCACTTCCGCCATATAGGCGGCGGCGAACAGCGACACGCCGATCAGCGCCCGCAGGAACTTGTCGAAGGTGACACCGGCCGGCAGGAACAGCGGCAGCATGACACTGGCGAAAAACAACACCGTGATCAGCGGGATGCCGCGCACGGTCTCGATGAAAATCACACACAGCATCTTGACGATCGGCATCTTGGAGCGCCGGCCGAGCGCCAGCAGCGTGCCGAGCGGCAGCGACACGGCGATACCGACGAAAGAGAGGCTGAGCGTCACCAGCAGCCCGCCCCAGCGCGAAGTCTCGACAAGCGGGAGGCCGAACGCACCGCCGGACAAGAGAAAGAAAGACACAACCGGCAGCACCAGGAAGAGCAGGATGGCGTTCAGTCCCTTGCGCGGCACGCGTGGAATCAGCATCGGCACCAAAAGCACCACCAGCAGGACAGCGACCAGGATCGGCCGCCAGCGTTCCTCGACCGGATAGGTGCCGAACATGAACTGCCCAAACTTGGCGTTGACGAAGGCCCAGCAGGCGCCACTCCAGCCGTCGGGCTGGATGCCGCCCTGCGCGACCGTTGCGCAGACCGTGCGGTTGGGCCCGATCCATTGGGCGCTGATGAAGGCCCAGTTGATGACCTGCGGCAGCACCCAGAGAACAATGGCGATGCCGAGAACGGTGAGGATCGTGTCGCTGACCGAACCGATCAGGTTCTTGCGCACCCAGGCATAGGCGCCGCGCTCGGTGGGCGGCGCCGGCTGGGCAAGCGCCATCTCGGTGCGCACCCAGGACATATCGTGTTCCTGCATGACCCTACCTCTCCACCAGCGCCATTCTGGCGTTGACGACGTTCATCACCGCGGAGGTGATGAGGCTCAGCACCAGATAGGCGATCATCATGATAAATACGCCCTCGACCGCCTGCCCGGTCTGGTTGAGCACCGTGCCGGCAGTGGCGGTAAGGTCCGGATAGCCGATGGCGATCGCAAGCGAGGAGTTCTTGGTCAGGTTGAGATACTGGCTGGTCATCGGCGGAATGACGATACGCATCGCCTGCGGCACCACAACCAGGCGCAGAATCGGGCCGGAGCGCAGACCAAGGGCGCCGGCCGCCTCGGTCTGACCCTTGCTGACACCCCTGATGCCGGCGCGCACGATCTCGGCGATGAAGGCCGCCGTATAGCAGGAGAGCGCCAGATAGAGCGACAGGAACTCGGGTTTGACCTGGAAGCCGCCAGTCAGATTGAAGGTCGACTGCTTCGGCAGGTCGAAGGTGAGCGGCATCCCGGCGAGCAGGAAGGCAAGCACCGGCAGGCCGACGATCAGGGCCACCGAGGTCCAGAACACCGGGAACTGCTGGCCGGTCGCCATCTGGCGCTGGCGCGCCCGGTACGCGACGAACCAGGCCATGGCGAGCGCCACGACGAAGGCGACGCCGATCAGCCAGGAGCCATCGCCCCAAATCGCGCGCGGAAAATAAAAGCCGCGCTGGTTGAGGAAAGTGCCGAACGGCAGGTGGAAGCTTTCGCGCGGCGGAGGCAGGACGGCCAGCACGCCCGAATACCAGAAGAAGATGACCAGCAGAGGCGGGATGTTGCGGAAGATCTCGACATAGACCGTGCAGATCTTGCGGATCAGCCAGTTGTGCGACAGGCGACCGATGCCGATGACGAAGCCGATGATGGTGGCGGTGACGATGCCGGCAACTGCGACGATGATGGTGTTGATCAGGCCGACGAGGATGGCGCGGAAATAGGTCGAATCGGACGTATAGGCGATCGGCGTATCCGAGATGTCGAAACCGGCCCTGCCCCTCAGGAAGCCGAAGCCGGAGGCGATGTGCAGGCGAGCCAGATTGTCGATGACGTTCTGCACGATCCACCAGACCGAGCCGAACAACAAGACGATGACCAGCGTCTGAAAGAAGATGCTGCGTATTTTCGGGTCATTGACGAAGGAGCCGCGGCTCGGCTCCTCGCGAAGGATTTCCTGCGATGCCATGCGACCATCCCCTGGAAAGAGAAACCGGGAGGCAGATGACCTGCCCCCCGGGATCACGTTTCGATCAGCGGATCGGCGGAGCGTATTGCAGGCCGCCCTTGGTCCACAGCGCGTTGATGCCGCGCGCGATCTTGAGCGGGCTGCCGGAGCCGACATTGCGCTCGAACATTTCGCCGTAGTTACCGACCGCCTTGACGATGTTGACGACCCAGTCATTGGAGACGCCGAGATCGGTGCCGATCTTGGTGTCGGCTTCCTGGCCGAGCACGCGCTTGACCTCGGGATTGTCCGAGTTCTTCATCTCGTCGACATTGGCCTTGGTGATACCGAGCTCCTCGGCGTCGAGCAGCGCGAAGTAGGTCCACTTGACGATGTGGTACCACTGATCGTCGCCCTGGCGCACGGCCGGGCCGAGCGGCTCCTTGGAGATGATCTCGGGCAGCACGACGTGATCGGCAGGCGAGCCCAGCGTCAGACGGATGCCATAGAGGCCCGACTGGTCGGTGGTGTAGACGTCGCAGCGGCCGGCGTCATAGGCGGCGTTGACCTCTTCCAGCTTCTCGAACACGACGGGGTTGTACTCCATCTTGTTCGACTTGAAGTAGTCGGCAAGGTTGAGCTCGGTCGTGGTGCCGGTCTGCACGCAAACGGCGGCGCCCGAAAGCTGCAGCGCCGAGTTCACGCCCGGCAGCTTCTTGGCGTTGATCATGAAGCCCTGGCCGTCATAGTAGGTGGTGCCGACGAAGTTCAGGCCGAGCGCGGTATCGCGGTTGATCGTCCAGGTGGTGTTGCGCGACAGGATGTCGACCTCGCCGGACTGCAGCGCGGTGAAGCGTTCCTTGGCGCTGAGCGGTGTGAACTTGACCTTGGTGCCGTCACCGAAGACGGCGGCCGCGACGGCGCGGCAGAAGTCGGCGTCGATGCCCTGCCATTCCCCCTTGTCGTCCGGCGCCGAGAAGCCGGCGAGACCGGTCGAGACGCCGCACTGGATAAAGCCCTTCTGCTTCACGGTATCCAGCGTGCCGGCCGAAGCTGCCGACGCCGTAAACCCGAGCGCGGCGGCGCCAAGAATGCCGATTGCGATGTGTTTCATGACCCACAGACCCTTTTCTGCTTTACAGGCGCCCCTGCTTCCCAGGCAGCCCTGATCTTTTTTCATGTGTGAATGCAGCTCCCACTTCGGCCCACTCCCGGACCCGCACCGTTGCCGGTGCACTGCCTCCCATTCACGAAACGCATCGAAGGCGATTATTCCTGTGAGGTCAAGGGAAATGACCGAATTGCGACACGTTTGAAAACCGATTGCCGGAAATGCCCGAATTGCAGTCAGAAGCGCCCGCGAATTGGTCAAAAGCTGCAACCGGAACCGGCAAGTCGGAGCCCACGGAAATTTTGAACGTTACGCTAATTCATGCCGGTAACTACTGTCGCCGGCGATGGAAGGACTGGCGCGATTCATGGCGAAGGGCGGGCGCGCCAAGGTGCCTTCGACGCAAGTCCACCGGAGGCGCGCAAAGGGCGCGATCGGTGAGCCGGCGAGCTTTTATTTGGCCCACCCAAACACCGACGCTTGGCGGGCTCGGAGCGGTTGCACGGGCCGCCACGCCGCACTATGGCTGAGCTCCAGACACACTACGACAGGCGACGAACCATGGCGACAGACGGCAGCAAGATCGGCATCAACACGCGGCTTGCCCATTCCGGCAACAACCCGCGCGACTATTTCGGCTTCGTCAATCCGCCGGTCGTGCATGCCTCGACAGTGCTATATCCCGACGCCGCCGCGATGGCATCGCGCAGCCAGAAATACACTTATGGCACGCGCGGCACGCCGACCATGGATGCGCTCACGCTGGCCGTCGACGCGCTGGAGGGTTCAGCCGGCACGATCGCGGTGCCATCCGGCCTTGCGGCGGTGACAATCCCCCTGCTCACTTTCGTCTCGGCTGGCGACCATCTGCTGATCGTCGATTCGGTCTATCATCCGACACGGAATTTCGCCGACACCATGCTGAAGCGCCTCGGTGTCGAGATCGAATATTACGATCCGCGCATCGGCGCCGGCATCGCCCAGCTGATCAAGCCCAACACCAAGGTGGTGTTCGCCGAATCGCCGGGATCGAACACCTATGAGGTGCAGGACATTCCGGCAATCGTAAAGGCCGCGCATGCGGCAGGCGCCATCGTCATGATGGACAACACCTGGGCGACGCCGCTCTTTTTCAAACCGCTCGACCATGGCGTCGACATCTCGATCCATGCGGCCACCAAATATCCGGCCGGCCATTCCGATGTGCTGCTCGGCACGGTGTCGGCCAACGAAACGCATTGGAAGGCGCTCTACGAAGGCTTCTGCACGCTGGGATGCTGTTCCGGGCCGGACGACGTCTACCAGGTGCTGCGCGGCCTGCGCACGATGGGGGTCAGGCTCGAGCATCACCAGAAGAGCGCACTCGACATCGCGCGCTGGCTGGAGGAGCAACCGGGCGTGGCGCAGGTGCTGCATCCGGCACTGGAAAGCCACCCGGATCACGCGCTGTGGAAGCGCGACTTCTGCGGCTCGAGCGGCATCTTCTCGATCGTGCTCAAGGGTGGCGGGCAAAAACAGCAGCACGCCTTCCTCGACGCATTGAAGATCTTCGGCCTCGGCTATTCCTGGGGCGGCTATGAGAGCCTTGCCGTGCCGGTCTTCCTGGGCGACCGCACCATAGCCAAGGGCTCCTATGCCGGTCCGCTCATCCGCCTGCAGATCGGGCTCGAGGACGTCGAGGACCTCAAGGCCGACATCCAGCGCGGGCTCAAAGCGGCAGCCGAAGTCTGAGCGGCGGGCATAGCGCCCGACCAGATCGGACAAGTCCGGGAACCTTTTGCCGGCAGGCGCATCCAATTCACGGATGAAACGCCTGTCCGGGAGATTGGGCGCGATTGAGAAAGCCGAGGCCGCTGGCGGTGTGGCGAACGCGTCGCCTCGCGCAATAATATTCTTCCCGGCCGCGAATATACGGATTGGTTTGGCTTCCAAATCCGTGGCTTCGGCGGCATTGCGAGCAGCGCAAATTCCAGCCATTTGATCCCAAGGGCCTGCCATGGCGTTCCGCCTCTTCGTTCCGATCCTTGCCGGCGCGACGCTCCGCGAACGACTGCTTGCCTGCATCGGCGCGACCATCGGCGTCGCGCTGACCGGCGTGATCAGCGGGCTCGCCATGGGGAGCGGCCCGCATGTGGCGCTGCTGGTGGCGCCGATGGGGGCTTCCGCCGTGCTGCTGTTCGC
>NZ_RZSC01000242.1:0-7983 GCF_003998155.1 Mesorhizobium sp. M1E.F.Ca.ET.063.01.1.1 | reverse complement strand
GCTCGTGGGTGCTATAGAACAGATTGATGGCAGGAACTCGTCGGGAAGCCCTATTCTTGCGAGTGCTGACCGCAACAAATGCTCTGCTGCGGTCGAAGTGGTGGCGCGCCGAATCTCACTCAGCAAGTACCCAGCCGGAACGCGCACTGACTGTCACCAACGTCAAAAAAACAGAAAGAGGTGGTCGTCTCGCCGCTCTACCGTGTAGCAAGCCAAGCGACCGCATCCAGCCGGCTCGTTGGAAGGATTGCCTGTCTGCAGATCGAACTCTGCAAAATGGACGGGGCAAACGATCTTATCTCGCTCGATGAATCCTTCGGACAATGAAGCCTCCGCGTGCGGGCATCGATCGTTCACCGCAAAGTACCGCTGGTCGATCTGAACGATCGCGACAGCTCCCAATTGATCGATCTCCAGCCGAGTTATTTCGCTCTCCGGGAAAGCATCAACGGGGCCAATGTCGACGCCTTCGGCTGGCCCTTTCCGCTGAGCTGAAGCCTTCGAGGACACTTGGACTCTGGTCGGAGCCTCAAGGTTGCCCAACGCCAGCTGGGATGCGAAACGATGGACCTCTTTCGATCGATTGATCCCAACGGCGAAACCGCCAAAGTCCCAAAAAGGCCAGCCATCGCCCTCGTGCCGGACCGCTTGGGCATTGGCATTGGGAAACCCTGCAATCTGGATCATCATGTCATACTGTGATGACCAGAACCTCGCTGGGGCTAATGGCTCAGCTGGAAGCGAAAGCATCGCTCGCGCGGCCGAATACGGTTGCTCATTTGCGTTATGCCAGCTTTCAACGCAGATACCTTTCGGATACCCGGGTCGCTGCTGCCGTGCTACGTCGCCGACGGCGAAGATATCGGGATCCGACGTGGCTCCACTCTCGTCGGTCACCACCCCGCCAGCCACGTTGAGACCAGCTGCGCGCGCTAGGTGGTCGTTAGGGCTAATGCCAATTGCCAGGACCAAATGTTCCGCTCTCTCGAGCCCGCTGGCCGTTGTCACGTCGATGTGATCAGGCCTTTCCTTAAAGGTAGGTACCTCTCCCAATCTGAGCTTCACCCCTTCGACGAGATGTCGGGCAGCCACATAGTCGGCCACTTCTCTGGGGATCATGCGTGCAAGCACTCTATCCTCCCGGCCGAAGAGCGTGACGTCGCACAGACGTTTGCGCGCTGCCGCCGCGATCTCAAGACCTAGCCAACCACTACCTAGAACACAGAGTGTGCAACCCGGCTGCAAAGATCGAGTCAGATTGGCCGCGTCTTCGATGGTGCGTATCACGTGGACCCGGCCGTGTCCTCGCTCGAGCCCGCGCAGCGTACGGGGGGATCCTCCCGTCGCGAGCACCAACCGGGCATATCGATGGCGCTCGCCATCTTGTGTTTCAATTTCGTGCGTCTGCCTGTGCACAGCAACAACCCGGCTGTTGAGGTTGAGATCGATATTCAATTCCTCGATCTGATCTGCCGTCAGAACATAGCTAGGGCCTATGGACCCGCCCTTTCCCTCATCGCCGCCCTTGGACAAAGGTGGCCGCTCATACGGAGCGTGTCGCTCTTCTCCAAAGATCCGTATTGATTGAGTCGAGCCCAGATCACGAAGGGCCTTGGCTGTCATAGCTCCGGCCTGCCCGGCGCCCACGATCACAATAGGGCGCTGCGGCTCCGGCGCGACCGACGTGCTGAGCGCATCGCCGACCGCTATCTCACCAGGTTCCAGCACCTCGCAATAGATGCCAAAGTTCTTTTCAAAATCTTTGATCAGCGCGCGAAGGACTGAACGATCTTCAGGCACCCCCTGCTGCGCAAGAGTCGTGAAAGCGCATCGCCCACAGCGGACTGTTCCACGGAGCCGCAACGCACCAATCGAGAAGTCCTTCCCGAGTAAGTTGTCTTCCGGGGATGCTCCCGCCAGGTCCGGCAAGTCTACCACGATATTAGGGCGGAAACGGCGGACGTCTATTTGGCTGTCGGGCAAACCAGCCTGGAGGTCGTCGAGAGACTGCCGGCTTAGCAAGTGGACGGGCTGCATTGCATACCGCGGTTTAGCTATGGCGTCTCCCACTTGAGTCCCGTAGCGCTTCAATTCCATCCGCGTACCGAAGATCGCTTCCAGTTCATCCAACATCGATGGATCATCAAAGGCGCGCCAAAGGCGACCGTCGCTCGAAATCTGGATGATCCCTGTATCGCCAACACGTGCTGCCAACCGCGGCGCCATATTCCACTTCTTCGACGTTGGCGGGCTTACGATGTTGCTGCTGTTTGCCTCGAACAGCGCGTGGGTCCGATCACCGGCAACCCCTGTTTTCATTATCATGGCGCGCACCAAGCTCTCCCCGGTGAGGGAGCTAACCGGATAACGCCAAATCTCTCGAACTGAACCGACTACAGTGATCATCGACCTTGGTATCTCCATGCGACGAATTGCTTACATCCTCACCCGTTCCGCCTTCGGATCGTACATCGGCTTCAGCGAAGCCTCCGCGGCAAACCGTTCTCCTGCGATCTCCACCTCATAGGATGAGCCAAGCACATCCGCCTCGCTCTCCCCTTGGCAGGGCACATAGCCAAGCCCGATCGCGCCGCCGAGATGGTGACCGTAATTGCCCGAGGTGATCGGGCCGACGATCCGGCCGTCGCGCAGGATCGCTTCGTTGTGGAACAGAAGGGGCTGAGGGTCCTTCAGGCGGAACTGCACGAGCCGGCGTGACAGGCCGGCTTCCTTTTTCCGCAGCACGGCGTCGCGGCCGATGAAGCCGGCTTTGCTCGTTTTCACCGCGAAGCCAAGGCCGGCCTCCAGCACATTGTCCTCGTCGGTGATGTCGTGGCCGAAATGGCGGAAGGCCTTTTCGATGCGGCAGGAATCCAGCGTATGCAGGCCGCAAAGCTTCAGGCCGACATCGGCGCCGGCTTCGGTGATCGCCTCGAAGACATGCGCGGCCTGCTCGGTCGAGACGTAGAGCTCCCAGCCGAGCTCGCCGACATAGGTGACGCGGTGGGCGCGGGCCAGCCCCATGCCGATCTCGATCTCCTGGAACGTGCCGAACGGATTGGCCTTGTTGGAAAAATCGTTCGGGCTGACCTTCTGGATCAGCTTTCGCGAGTGAGGCCCCATCAGGCAGAGCACGGCCTCGGCCGGGGTCACGTCGGTGATGACGACGAACTCGTCGGCGACATGCTTGCGCAGCCAGGCAAGGTCGCGCTGCAGCGTGGCGCCGGGGACGACCAGGAAATAGGCGGTTTCAGAAAGCCGCGTCACGGTGAGGTCGCTTTCGATGCCGCCCTTGGCGTTGAGCATCTGCGTGTAGACGATCTTACCGGGCGCGACGTCCATGTCGTTTGCGCAGAGCCGCTGCAGGAAGGCACAGGCATCGCGGCCCTCGACGCGGATCTTGCCGAAGGAGGTCATGTCGAACAGGCCGACCCCGTTGCGCACGGCGAGATGTTCCTCGCGCTGGTTGTCGAACCAGTTCTGCCGCTTCCAGGAATAGCGGTATTCGCGCTCCTGGCCGGGCTTGGCGAACCAGTTGGCACGCTCCCAGCCGGCGACCTCGCCGAAGACGGCGCCGCGCGCCTTCAGGTGTTCGTGCAAAGGCGATCGGCGCACGCCGCGCGAGGTCGCCATCTGGCGATAAGGGAAATGGTCGGCATAAAGGAGGCCGAGCGTTTCCGAGACGCGCTCCTTGAGGTAGCGGCGGTTCTTCTGGAACGGCTGGGCGCGGCGGATGTCGACTTCCCACAGGTCGAAGGGCGCCTCGCCATCGTTGATCCATTGCGCCAGCGCCATGCCGGCGCCACCGGAGGAGACGATGCCGATCGAATTGTAGCCGGTCGCCATCCAGTAGCCTGACAGCTCCGGCGCCTCGCCGAGATAGTAGCGGTCGTCGGGGGTGAAACTTTCGGGGCCGTTGAAGAAGGTATGGATGCCGGCGGTGCCGAGCATCGGCATGCGGTTGACGCCCATTTCGAGGATCGGTTCGAAATGCTCCATATCCTCGGGCAACTGGTCGAAGCAGAAATCCTCGCGGATGCCGTCCATGCCCCATGGCTTTGCCACCGGCTCGAAGGCGCCGAGCATCATCTTGCCGGCGTCTTCCTTGTAGTAGGCGCACTCGTCGGGCACGCGCAGCACCGGCAGGCGGCCGAGGCCGGAGATGGGCTCGGTGACCAAGTAAAAATGCTCGCAGGCATGCAGCGGGATGGTGACGCCGTTCTGCGCCCCAAGCTCGCGCGCCCACATGCCGGCGCAGTTGACGACGATGTCGGTCTCGATGGTGCCTTGGTCTTCGCCCTGCGCCCAGGACACGCCGATGACGCGGCCGGCCTTGGTGTGAACCTTGGTGACCTTCACATTCTCGGCGATGGTGGCGCCCCGCTGGCGCGCGCCCTTGGCCAGCGCCATGGCGATGTTGGCGGGGTCGCACTGGCCGTCGAGCGGCAGGTGCACCGCGCCGACCACATCGGAAACATTGAGGTGCGGGTACATCTCTTTGACTTCGCTCGGCGAAATCTCGCGCACGTCGACATCGAAGGCGCGAGCAAGCGATGCCTGCCGATAGATTTCGTGCTTGCGCTCCTCAGTCAGCGCCACCGTGATCGAGCCGACCTGGCGCATGCCGGTGCCGACATCGGTCTCGGCCTCCAGCTTGACGTAGAGGTCGGCCGAGTATTTCGCCAGCCGCGTCATGTTCTGCGAGGCGCGGAGCTGGCCGATCAGGCCGGCCGCATGCCAGGTGGTGCCCGAGGTGAGCTGCTTGCGCTCGAGCAGCACGATGTCGGTCCAGCCGAGCTTGGCCAGATGGTAGGCGACCGAGCAGCCGGAGACGCCGCCGCCGATGATCACGGCGCGGGCCCTGGTGGGAATGGTCTTGGTCATGCGGCCTCGCGGCGGTAGCTGGAAGCGAAGCGGCGCACGCGAAGCGCTGCTTCCTGAAGGACGGATTCAGGCTGACAGAGGCTGATGCGGATATGGCCGGCTGCAGCGTCGCCGAAGCTCGATCCCGGCATGACGCCGACCTTTTCCTTGTCGAGCAGCGCCCAGGCGAATTTCTCGTCGTCGGGTTCGATGGCGGAGATGTCGAGCATGACGTACATGCCGCCTTCGGAGCCGTGCACGGTGACGTCATTGACGCCGCGTATGGCGTCAAGGAAGACCGCGCGGCGCGCGGCGTAGCGCTCGGCGATTTCCTTCACGCCGTAGTGGTTTTCGAGCGCCTCGGCGCAGGCGATCGAGATGAAGGCCGGCAGGCCGTAGGTCGTCACCAGGTTGAGATCGGTCATCAGCGCGATCATCGCTTTCGGGCCGCTGAGCCAGCCCATGCGCCAGCCGGTCATGCCGTGGCTTTTCGACATCGAGTTGATGACCAGCGTGCGCTCGGCCATGCCGGGCAGCGAGCGCGGCGAGATGTGCTCGCCGCCGCCGAGCGTCCAGTAGACCTCGTCCGACAGCAGCCAGAGATCGCGTTCCTTGCAGATTTCGGCCAGTTGCTCGAGCCGTTCGCGCGAATAGACAGCCCCGGTCGGGTTGTTCGGCGTGTTGATCAGGATGGCGCGGGTATTGGGTCGGAGCGCCGCGCGGATCCTGTCGGCGTGCGGTTGGAAGCCGTCCTCGGCCGGCGTCTCGACCACGGTGAAGCTGGCGCCGGCGGCGCTGAAGGTGTTGGGGTAGGTGGCGTAGTAAGGCGCGACGACGATGGCGTGATCGCCGGGATCGAGCACACCCTGCACGGCAGCGTAGAGCGCGCCCTGGCCACCAGCCGTGGCGATGATCTCGTCCGGTTCCGTCAGGATGCCGGTGCAGGCGGTGGAAGCTGCCGCCATCGCCTTGCGCAGGCGCGGCAGGCCGGGCAAGGGCGTGTAGTGGTGGTTGCTGCCGCGCACGGCGTGGACGCAGGCCTCGATCGTTTCAGAGGGCGTGTCGAAGTCGTGATCGCCGACCGAGAGCACGATGATGTCCTCGCCAGCCTGTTTGCGGGTCCAGGCGGCGAAATGGACTTCCCAGCCGTCCTTGCCGGATGGCACGATGCCGGTAATGCGCTTTGACGGTTTTGGCATCAGGCTCTCAACCTCTCGTTCTTCGGATCCCAGAGCGGCTCGTCCTTCTGCACCACCGCCTTGAAACGGTCGCCGAAGATCTCGACCTCGATGGCCGTGCCGGGCTCGGTCAAATCGGGGCGCAGCATGCCGAGCGCGTTCGATTTGCCGACGCGATGGCCCCAGCAGCCTGAGGTCGTCTCGCCGACGATTTTCCCGTCATGCCAGAGCGTCGACATATAGGGCGCATCGCAATCGCCGGGATTTTCGACGACCAGCGTGACGAAGCGCTTCTTCACGCCTTGCTGCTTTTCGCTGAGCAAAGCCGCCTTGCCGCGAAAGTCAGGCTTGTCCCATTTGACGAAGCGCTCCAGCCCGCCCTGCAGGACCGAATAGTCGGTCGACAGATCGCCCTTCCAGGCGCGGTAGCCTTTCTCGAGCCGCAGCGAATCCAGCGCATACATGCCGAAGGGTTTCAGGCCGTGCTTCTGGCCGGCGGCCCAGACGGCGTCGAAGACAGTCGTCGTGTCGGCGACCTTGGTGTGGATTTCCCAGCCAAGCTCGCCGGCGAAGGAGACGCGCACCAGCTTCGCCCAGCGTCCGGCAATGGTCGTCTCCTGATGAGTCAGCCAGGGCAAGGTCAGGTCGGCGTCGCAGACCTCGGACAGTATATTGCGTGAATTCGGGCCGGCGAGGATCTGCGTCGAGTACTCCTCGGTGCGGTCGGTCAGCGTGAAGGCAGCATCGGCCGGCATCCGCGATTTCAGCCATTCGAAATCGTGCCATTGCGCCACCGCCGCGGTGATCAGCGTCATCTGGTCTTCGCCGTGGCGCACGACCGACATTTCGGTGACGATGCGGCCCTTGTCGTCAGCGAAATAGACGAGGCCGATCCGGCCGGGCTTCGGCACCAGGCCTGTGACCTGCAGCGCCAGCCAGTCGGCGGCCCCCGGGCCTTCGAGGTTGAAACGCGAGAAACCGGGCAGGTCGAGGATGCCGGCGGCATCGCGCACGGCCAGGCATTCCTCACGCACGCGGTGCTGCCACGGCCCGTCGCGGCGGAAGGTCAGCGTCGCTTCCTCCGAAATGTCGTCGCCGGGCTTCGCGTACCAGGTGGCGCGTTCCCAGCCGTTATAGGCGTCGAACTGGCCGCCCAGCGCCTTGATGCGATCGTGCAGCGGCGAGTGCTTGCGATCGCGCCCGGCCGGCCAGGCATGACGCGGGAACTGGATGGCGTATTCGTTGCCGTAAATTTCCAGGCCCTTGGCGACGCAATAGTCGGGCGCGGAGGCGAAGGACGTGAAGCGGCGCGGGTCGCATGACCACATGTCCCATTCGGTCTGGCCCTCGGTCACCCATTCCGCCAGCACCTTGCCGGCGCCGCCGCCTTGCGCGATGCCGAAGGTGAAGACGCAAGCCTCGAAGGCGTTCGGCACGCCGGGCATCGGCCCGATAAGCGGGTTGCCGTCCGGCGCGTAGGGGATCGGCCCGTTTATGACTTTCGAAAGGCCGGCGGTGCCCAGGATCGGCACGCGGGCGACGGCGTCGGCAAGATAGTGCTCCAGCCGGTCGAGATCGTCGGGGAAGAGCTGGAAGGAGAAATCCTCCGGCATCGGATCGTTATGCGTCGCCCAATGCGCGCGGCAATTGCGCTCATAGGGGCCGAGATTCATGCCGGTCTTCTCCTGGCGCAGGTAATAGGACGTGTCGACGTCGCGCAGCAGCGGCAACTTGTGGCCCTGTTCCTTGGTCCAGGCGGCGAGCTCGGGGATTTCCTCGAACAAAATGTACTGATGGCTCATCACCATCATCGGCACCTCGCGGCCGAACATTTTTCCAACTTCGGCGGCGCGGTAGCCGGCGGCGTTGATGACGATCTCGCAACGGATCTCGCCTTGCGGCGTCGTGACCACCCATTCGCCGTTCTCGCGGCGGACGCCGG
>NZ_RZSC01000241.1:0-7989 GCF_003998155.1 Mesorhizobium sp. M1E.F.Ca.ET.063.01.1.1 | reverse complement strand
CTGTGGAAGTAGTCCCTGGTGTATTCTCCCCAGATCATCTCATAGTCGCGTCGGAGATCCGTCGGATCCGGTCCTGCCTGGTTGCCCCGCGCCCGCAGGAGGCTGAAACCGCCAGCCACCGCGATCGCCTGTCGTACGGTCATGAGCGGACGATAGGCCTGCTGTCCCGGTGTAAGCACATCGCCGGTTACATAGATGGGACGATACTCGGCGATGATCGCCGTCACGTCGCTCGGCCTGACGACCGCCATCTGTTCGCGGCCGTCGGACATGCGGATGTGAAAGATCTTGGTCGGCAGAATCGTTTGCATGCGCGCCTGCAATTCGGGCGGCGTCAGACCGCCGACCGAGACCGCGCCGGCATCGGGAAGCACGATCGTGCCGTCCATCTGGACAACCGCGCGCTGGGTCCGGTCGGGAATGGAGGTTATCCCGATCTCGACCGTATCGCCCGGTGAAATCCGGTAGGCGCTCGATGTATCGGCCGCGGCAGCCATCGGCGCGGTGCCCAGGACCGCAAGAACCGCAAGGAAGAACCGGCTAAGGTCGGTCATTGGCAACAACCTCCTTCGGATTTTGTTGTTCGCCCCAGTCGAGGCGCGCGACGAACTCGTAGACCGGGCCGCCCGGCGTGCCCCAGTTGCTCGACCAGATCACCTGGGAGCCATCCGGAGAAGGCGAGGCATGCGTCTCGCTCCAATAGTCGGAGGGAGGGTTTCGCGTCTGCACGATACGACGGATGGCGCCCCTGCCATCGATGCGGAGCGCGATGACTTCTCGCGCATAGGGAGCCCAGCCCGGATTGGCCGAGACCTCGTCCGGATCGCCGCCATAGCTCAGGAATACCCAATCGCCCCTGGCCAGGGCGCGGGTCGATGCATGTTCCGCCTGGCCGTAAGCTGTAAGCGAAGTCGCCTTCCCGTCCGAAAGCCTGCGCTTGATGATCTGGAACTTGTCTGGACTGGATTTGCTGATGCCGACATAGACTTCGCTGCCGTCCTCGTCGACCGTCAGATCCCCGTGACCGGGCCGATGATGGTCCGTCCATCTCTGCCGCAAGGTGCCGTCAACCGCGAAAATCGCTCTTTGCTCGGTACCGTCCACCAGGTTCTGGAAGCACAGGATATACGCTCCGAGCGGGGAGATCGTGCAGGAACTGGTCGTTCCGGGAACCTGAGCAAGGTCGATGTCTGGGAATTTCAGCCGCTGGTTCAGATCATAGGCGAAAACAACGTCCGTGCCGTCCTTGCGGACCGCCCGGACCGCGATGCGGCTACCGTCCCGGCTGGGATTGCCCTTCGATGGGCCGAATCGCAGATCGTGATACGCCGTGGAGGTGAACAGGATCTCTTCCTGGTTCGTCCGTGGTGCCCAGGTCGAAATCGTCCGGCCTTGAACGCAGATCATCAGCTCGGCGTTTCGAGGGTGCCACTCGCACTCTCCCCCTCTCTTACGACTGAACAGCGCCACATAGGTATGCCCGTCGAGAAAGCACATTCCATTGCAGCCGTTGTCGAGGAGGAGCAATGTCTGGTCTGCGTTCCAGGCTTGAGCGCTCGAATAGCGATGGCTGCAATATTTGGGACCGCAAACGACACCATTTCCAAGAACCCCGGGCTTGGTTATGCGAACGAAGCTTGTGCCGAAGGCCGGGTCGGTCGCTGGGCGAAGATAGTCAGGCAGATCCATCCCCACGGGCGCCACGAAGCCGGTGGATGTGTTGCTTCCTTGACCGCCGGCCGTCCGCAGGTTCAGCAGCGCGGCAACGCAAACCAGCAGCAACACGGCAACAAGCGGGGGAAGCCTCATGTCATGTAACCCATCTCATGACGTACAAGGCCCGCGCGGAGGCGTGTCCGCCACCACGCAATGGTTCGGCCCAAGCCTTCGCGAAGACCGGTCTGCGCCCTCCATCCCGTTGCGGTCTCAAGCCGGGACGAATCCGCCAGCAGCGCCCGGACCTCGGAATTCTGCGGCCGCAGCCGCCCTTCGTCGCGATGAACCGGCTTGTTGGAGCCGCTCAAGTCGAGCACCAGGTCCAACACGTCCGATATAGTCACCGCACGTTGGCTTCCGGCATTGTAGGCATGGCCGAATTCGAGTTCGGCCGAGCCGGCTGCGAGGAAGGCCGCCGCGGTGTCCTCGACGAAGGTGAGGTCGCGGACCGGGCTGGTATCACCCACCATGATGGCTGGGCATTTCGGGTCGAGGGCCTGCCTGATGATCGTCGGCACGATTGCCCGTTCGCTCTGTCGCGGTCCGAACGTGTTGAAGGGACGCAGCACGACGACGGGCACGCCGAAGGATCGAGCATAGGACTCCGCCATCATGTCGGCTCCGATCTTGGAGGCCGAGTATGGCGATTGTCCCTGCAGCGGGTGGGATTCGCTGATCGGCATGCTGAGGGCGGTGCCGTAGACCTCGCTGGTGGAGGTGTGCACGACACGCTCGGTGTCCCACTGGCGCGCCGCCTCCAGGACGTTGACGGTGCCCATAACGTTGGTCTCCACATATGACTGGGCAGCCGCATAGGAATATGGAATGGCGATCAGTGCCGCGAGATGAAAGACAACGGCTTGGCCACGCACGATCCTGTTCAGGAACGCGCTGTCGCGAACGTCGCCGCGCAGGAGTTTCAGCTGATTTCGGATATCGTCCGGCAGATCATCCAGCCACCCGTGACTGTCGAACGAGTTATAGAGGGCCAATGCGGTCACGTCAGCGCCGCCGCGAACCAGCGCTTCGGTCAGGTGCGATCCGATGAATCCATCCGCGCCCGTGACCAGGACTCTCTTTCCCTCGTAGGTCATGACTATATAACCCTCGCATCACCCAAGCGCTGACTTGCGAATGCCGCTGACGACCATGCGAAACGCTCACCTATCCATTGAACGCGACAAGCCAAGGCCAAGAAGAACGAAGACACCGCGGATGACGAGTGCAGCGTCCGACGCCATCGTTCGCCGGCCATAGTAGGAGAGATCTATCCTGGCTTTTGCCGGGAACAGGACTTCCTTGTAGAAAAGCGTCGGCTCTATGCCGCGAGGATAGAAAAGGGCCTCGCGGCGGAACATGATTTGAGCAGGGCCGAGCAATCCTGGCTTATATTGCAGAACGGCTTCATAGCCGTCCCTGAAACACTCGGCGAAAGCGAGGCTCTCCGGCCTCGGACCGACTATTGCCATTTCGCCTTTCAGGACGTTCCACAACTGCGGCAGTTCATCGAACTTGGTGAGGGCGAGGATCCTGCCCACAGCGGTCATGCGCAGGTCATTGTCGAGGGTCAGCGCGAGGCCGCCGGAATCGCAGCGCGGATCGAATTTTCGAAACTTGTACATATGGAAGAGCCGGCCGCCGGCGCCTATGCGGGGCTGCACGAAAAGCACAGGCCGGCCGCCTTCGAGCAGCAGCACGAGCGCAATTGTCAGCATCAGCGGGGATAGGACGACGATGCCGACGGACGCGGCAATGATATCCATCGCGCGCCTGCCGAATCCGTGGCGCGCGCGTGTCATTGCAGGCCGGTGAATGGGCAGGTCGAATGCATTCATGCGACGGCCCCCGCCCGAGCGCCGCCATTGAGGGCTGATGCCAGGGCATCCACGACCGCCTCCGCGACGGGAGATGTGATCTGCGGATGGAGTGGAATGGTCAGCTCACGCTCGGCGAAATCCTCGGTACGCGGTAGGTGGACCCCTGGGTAACGCTCCCGATACAGCGTCATTTGATGCACGGGAGGATAGTGGATTGTGGTCTGTATGCCCTGCGCACGCAGCTCGTCGATGACATCTTGCCTGTTGACGTAGCGAGGCAAGAGGATCGGCATGATGTGATAGGCGGAGGTGCGAGGTTCGCAAAACGGGATCGTCACGGTCGGACAGCGCATGGCGATAAGGCGCCGATACAGCACAACGAGGATGCGCCTGACCTCATTCCACTCCTGCAGATTGCGCAGCTGAACCAAACCGATCGCGGCCCTCATTTCATCCATGCGGTAGTTGAAGCCCAGCATGGTCACGTCATATTGCGGCGTGCGGCTGTTCAATCTCTGGCGGGTTCCGGTGGTCATGCCGTGCCCACGGGCCTGGCGGATCGTCTCACGCAGGTTGGGGTCCCTCGTGACGACCGCCCCACCTTCGGCGGTGGTCATGTTCTTGTTGCCATAGAAGCTGAATGCCGCTCCGGCACCAAACGTGCCCACCTCCTTCAGTCCGGGAGCATGCGCGGCGTCCTCGATGATGTAGAGGCCTCGTACGTTTGCGAATGTCTGCCATTCTTCCTTGTTGGCAAGATAACCTGCAAAATGGACGAGGATCACGGCCCGGGTGCGGGGCGTGCAGCGCGCCTCCGCTTCCGCGACCGACATCAGCGGCACGTCTTCGGATTCTATGTCGACGAAGACTGGCGTGGCACCGACATAAAGGACCGCGTTCACGGTCGCCACGAAAGTCAATGAAGGCACCAGGACCTCGTCACCGGGTCCAATCCCAAGTCCGTAGAGGATCAGGTGAAGCGCTGCGGTGCAGGAGTTCACCGCGACGCAGTCTTCGACGCCGTGCATTGCGGCGAATGCCTCTTCAAACGCTCGAACACGCTCGCCCATCGTCAGCCAGCCGCTGTCAATCACTTTGGATAAAGCAGCCTTCTCTGGTACACCCAGCACGGGGGCACTGACCAAGAGCATCCCAACCTCCCGGTGATTTTTCACGTGTGTCGATAAGCGCCTTCACGCCGCGGCGGCGGCGACCTCGATGGATGCCGACTGCTCCTCCCAGGATGTCGCCTGCGCTTTCTGAAAATCCTCGACGCGGCCGATGTCCAGCCAGAGACCTTCGTGCTTGTAGACGTGCACGACCTGTCCATCTTGAAGCATTTGCAGCATGAGATCATCGAACCCGAAGGGGATGCCCGATGGAATGAACTGCAGAACGCCTGGATTCATGCAATATATTCCCATGCTTACCAGGTGCGAGAGCGCAGGCTTCTCGCGGAACACCCGGACTGTGTCGTTGACCTCGTCGATGACGCCGAAATCCATCTTGGTGATACGCGAAGCGGTCGCGATCGTGACCAAATCGTTGTGCGCCTTGTGCGTCGCCACGAACCGACTGAGGCTCAGGTCGGTGAGCACGTCGCCGTTGAGGACAAGAAACGGTTCATCCAGTTCGTCCCTGATCAAGGAGAGCGGGCCGATGGTCCCGAGCGGTTCCATCTCCTGGGTGTAGCGGATCTTGAGGTTCCATTGCGAACCGTCGCCGCAGACACTGCGGATCAGATGGCCGAGGTAGCCGGTTGTGACATAGACGTTTTCGATGCCGTTGCGCCGCAGCCATTTCAGCAGCAATTCAAGCACCGGCCGGGCGCCGATCGGCATCAGAGGTTTGGGCAATACCGATGTGAATGGCCGAAGCCGCGTACCCATTCCACCGCATTGAATAACCGCTTTCATACGATCCTCCGTGCGTACTCGGCCGACACGACCAATGATCAACCCTATCGTCCGGCAGGATGAACGCGACCGATGGCCTGCCGGACATGCCTCGACTTCATGGCCGGGAAATTACGCCGTGGCCGGTGGCCTGTCGTCGTGCGTTCGAATGGCGCTCCGGACGCTGCTCAAAGCTGCACGGATTGGAGCCCGGATGGCGAGACTTGTCGCTCGGCGTCCAAGCTCGTCCGCCCGCAGGCACCGACGGACCAAGGTCCGACTTGAATCATGGTAAACGGGGAGTAAGCTTTTCTGCCGCCGGATGGGTACATCAGACTGGCGATTGAGTGTGAAGCGGGCATTGTTGGGGACCGGCTAACCACAGGTTATGGATCGCCTCAGAATTCGTATTGGGCAGAACAACGCTCTGGGCGATTGCCGTTAGCCCCCCAATGGGCAGTGTGTGCGTTGGGGTAAAATGTACAAGATCGTCATCGCCGATGATCACGGCCTCTACCGGCGTGGCCTGCGGTTGGCTTTGACCGCCGGCATTGATGGCGTCGATATCTTTGAGGCGACGTGTTTCGATGCCGTCGTTGGCCTTCTTGCCGAACACAAGCCCGTCAGCCTCGCGATGCTTGACCTCAACATGCCGGGGCTCTTCACTCAAGAAGTGCTTGGCGACGTCCTGGCGACCTATCCGGACACACGGTTTGCGATTGTTTCCGGAAACGATTCACGATCCGAAATACTGACCGCTCTCTCGGTGGGGCTGCACGGTTATATCGTGAAATCGCAGAGCGATGAGGAGGTCGTGCTGGCGGTCAAGGAAATCCTCTCAGGTCGAATCTACGTGCCGGCGCTGCTGTCCCGGAACTCCGGGAGCCGAGAGCACATGTTGGAGATCCCGCACGGGAACAGTGCCGGTGCCGGCGCCCTGGAAAGGCTCACGTCGCGACAGAAGGATGTTCTGAGGCTGATGGCTGAAGGATACTCGAACAAGGAAATCGCGCGAGATCTCGATATCGCCGAGGCGACGACGAAGATTCATGCCGCCGCGATCATGCGGGAGCTGGGGGTTCGAAATCGCACGGAAGCGGCGGTTTTGATCAAGACCTGGTTGGGGCCGATGTGAACCAATGCATGTCGCCCAAAAGTGTGCAGCGGTTTTGGGAAAACGACATGCATAAAAACAAAGATTTAAAGCGCGTCGCTCAAATCCGTTTCAACGTGACGCGCTTAGCCTTGGATCTCCTTCGGCGACAGCCGGAGAGAGTACCGCAACCCATCCTCCCGCATTTCGAATTTTGAGGAATGCCCTAAAAGGGGTGCTCCGTCGACTCCCAGAACCATTGATCCGAAGCCCTGGCGCTTGATCGGAGCGATGCGTCTGCTCCCTGTTTCGATCCAATCAAATACGACCTCGTCGCCTGCCTTCCCTGAGACGAAATCCCATCGCACCTCGATCTTGCCGTGCGAGTCGCCGAGCACCCCATGCTTTATCGAATTGGTGGTGAGTTCGTGGACGATCATTGCAAAACTCTCAGCCGCCCCGCCTGAAATCTTGATCTCCGGGCCCGTAACCGTTGTCTTGCCTGCTTCCGAGAAGGGCCGAAGTTCCTGAGCGACCAGATCATGAATGGTGGACGATGCATCGGCGCTGTTCGTGAGCAGCATATGCGTCACCTCGAGCGCGCGAATTCGCTCGATGAGCGTTTCCTTGAATTTGACGAGGTTGCCGTCCGGCGCATTGACCATCTTCACTATGGCCGTGATGACAGCAAACAAGTTGCTGGACCTATGGCGCTGTTCGAGCATCAGCCCTTCTTGCTTTCTGATCGCCGCACGCAACAGCGTCGTTTGCCGTCGCTCGGTCAAATCCGCTGCGATGCCAGTCCGTTGATTGCGGCCGTTCTGGTTTTCCTCGCGTCCCCGCAAGGCGATCCAACGGATTTGACCGTCCGGCCGCTTGATACGGACCTCAACGTCATAATTGGCTCCAGGACGATCCTTCCTTGGAGGCGATGCGATTTTCGCCCAGTCCGCTTGGTGTACGATTGCCGACATATCCCCCAAGGGACGAAGCGCAGCCGGCTGCAGCCCTAAAATCTCCCAAAATTTGTTTGAGCCCGAGATGACCTTTTCGCCATACTCTATTCGCCACATGCCCAGCCTGCCGGCAGATAGCGCGAGGTCCAGCCACTCCCTCTGAGCCACAAGCGCTTCACGAGCCGATCGTTGTTCCGTAATGTCGTCGACGACCATGAACAGACTGTCGAGCGGCGACGTGTCCGGCGCGGACAAAGAAAGCGTGAGCCGGGCCCAGAACGTGCTGCCATCCTTTCTGATCAGGCGCATTTCTGAGCCGGACGACGGCGTCTCGGCACTCAGCCCCGCCAGCGACTTTTTGAACAAGTCACGATCGTCCGGATGGACAAACGCATCCATCTGCCGGCCAACAAGGTCATCCTCGGGGTAGCCCAGCAAGGCACCGAGGCGCCTGTTCGATCGCAGCACCTCACCTTTGTCGTTGGCGGTGGCAAAGCCCATGGCGTCTCGCT